>NZ_JAFLXD010000004.1:0-240450 GCF_019891415.1 Pseudomonas sp. SH10-3B
AATTTAAAATTTCACTCTAAAGTCTTGAGTCTCGCATAAGCCATTTCAGGCGAGCGCGCTCCTGTGGCGAGCGGGCTTGTCCCGCGTTGGGCTGCGCAGCAGCCCCAGAACCAGGCGCAGAGGAGTGCCTGATACACCGCATTCTTCTTCATTAGGGGCGCTTCGCACCCCAACGCGGGACAAGCCCGCTCGCCACAGAGGTCCCAGTTTGCTGCGCGACAGCGCTACGTCGAAGAGGTAGTGGGACCTCCCTTGCCACAGACGTTAGAGTAATCCCTGATCCGCACACACCTTCACCACCTGCTCACGAAACCAGGTATTGGCGCTGTCCTGTTCACTGCTTTCATTCCACTGCATATCCAGGGTGAACCCCGGCAACCCGTTGGGGGCCTCGCAGTGGCCGAACACCGTCGCGGGCGCCAGCAGTTTTTGCACGCGGCGCGGCAGGGTGACGATGAAGTCGGTGCCGGTGATCATCTTCAGGGCCGCGCTGTAGCTGTTGGCCCGGGCGATCACCTGGCGCTTGTGGGAGTGGCGCGCCAGCCAGCCGTCGATCATGTTGGTGTCGGACGTCCATGGCGTGGGGAACACGTGGCGTCGCTCGACGAACGATTGCAGGCTGAATGCCGGCTCGCGCGGCGCCGAGCGTTTATCGAAGACGCAGACCAGGTCGTCCTCCAACAGCATCTGGGTCTTGAAGTCTTTATGGGCACGGTGAAAGTGCGGGCCGAAGCAAATCACCAGGTCCAGGCGGCCCTCGCGCAGGTCGTCGGCGGGGATCTCGGTTTCGAGTTTCTGCACATTGACGATTACCGGCAGGTCCGCCCGGTCGAAATTCTTCAACAGGCGCGGCAGGATCAGTTGTTCGAAGTACTCCGGCGCGCACACATTGAACGTCACGGCCTTTTGCGTGGGGTCGAAGGCCTGGCCACCGGCGTGGCACAGGTTGATGCTTTCGAGGATCTTCTGCACATGGGCGTACATGGTGGTGGCCTTGTACGTAGGACGCATGCCCGCGCGGGTGTTGATAAACAGCTCGTCTTCAAAACTGGTGCGCAGCTTCTTCAGGCTGTAGCTCACGGTGGACTGGCTGACGAATAGGGTTTCGGACACCTCGGTCACGCTGCTCTGGTCATAGACGGCGATAAACACCATCAAGTCCTGCATATCGAGTTTTCTGAGTAAGTTACTGTTTAACATCGGTTTCGTCCGTAAACCCCATGTACCGAAGTCAGTACAAGACAGCGCGAAAGCTTAACGGAACGAGCGTGCCAATAGAAAGCGCTGTAGGGCGTTTCTATGTTTTGTGTGGGACAAATACTGTTTGTAACGCGACCTCAGCGAATATGCTGCGCGTAATGCCTTGGGTTGAAGCGCGTGACAATCAGCAGCATCAGCACAATCACCGCGGTCAGGGACCACCAGGCCCATTCGAAGCTACCCAGTTGGTCGCGGATCATCCCGGCGATCAGCGGCGACAGGCCGGCAATCAGGTAGCCGATGCCCTGCACAAAGGCGGTCAGGGCCCCTGCGCGGCGCGGGTTATCGAGGTGGTCGAGGGACAGGATCAGGCTCATCGGGAACAACCCGCCGATACCCAGGCCCAGCAGGCACGGCCACAGCAAGCTGAGGTGTTGCGGGCTGAGGATCAAGCCGCAGAACCCAAGGATGATCAGCACCAGCAACACGGCCACCACCCCGCGTTTATCCCGGCGACGGTTGGCGATGGCCGGCGTGACCAGGCCGGACACCACCTCCATTGCGGTCAGGAAACCCAACAACAAACCGGCATTCTGTTCGCTCCAGCCTTGCTCCACGTAGTACGGCGCCAGCCACGCAAGTACACAGGTGTAGGAGGCAGTACCGAGGCCGAAAAAAATCGCCAGCAACCAGGCGCGACCGTTGCCGAAAAACGACTCCTTAGGGCCGGCGGCGGCTTGGGGCAAGGGCGGCAACACCGAGCGCTGGGCGTACCAGAACACCAGGGCCAGCAGCGCCAGGCCTGCCCAGATTGCCAGGCCGATGCGCCAACTGCCGGTCTGCACCTGCACCCAGGGCGAGAACGCTGCCGCCAGCGCCGCGCCGCCCATGATGGCCGTGACGTAGAGGCCCATGAACAGCGAAACGTTGTCACTGAACCGCGACTTGATCAGGGCCGGCATCAGCGCCTGGATCATGGCGATACCCACACCGGCGGCGATGGCGCTGACGATCAACTCCAGGGCCGAATCCAGGAACAGCCGCGACACTGTCGCCACGCCAATCACCAGCAGTGACAGCACAATGCTGCGGTGCTCGCCAAAACGCTTGGCCACGCCCATGCCAAAGAACATCGCCAGGCCCATGGCCATGACCGGCAACATGGTCAGCAACGCCGCGCTGCTGAAACTCAACGGCACCTCGCCGCGAATCGACGACAACAACGGCCCCACGGCGGCCATTGAAGGCCGCAGGTTAAGGGCGACCAGCACGACACTGATCATCAGCCATACGGCAGTGGTGGGTTTTGCCTGAACGTTTTCCATGGGCCTGCCTTGAATGAACAAGGGCGAATCAGGCCACGCATGGGGGAGGGGGGCAAATGAGAAAGTCGCAGGGGCTATCTAAAAATTGCAGTTAACTGAAACACCGCTAACGGGGGCACGCCTCCTCCCACAGTTGTTCTGCGCCGTCAGATAGACCGGATCACATGCTTGATCTCCTGAAACGCCGCCAGCCCCCACGGGCCCAGCTCGCGGCCGATACTGCTCTGCTTGTAACCACCCCATGCGGTCTGCGGGAAGATCACCTGCGGTGCGTTGATCCACACCAACCCGGCCTGCAAGGCATTCGCCACGCGCTCGGTGGTCTCGACGCTACGGCTGACCACGCTGGCCACCAGGCCGAACTCGCTGTCGTTGGCCAGGGCGATGGCCTCGTCCTCACTGGCAAAAGGTCGTACACACAGCACCGGGCCGAAGATTTCTTCGTTCCACAATGCACTGTCCAGCGGCACGTCGGTAAACACCGTCGGGTGAATGAAGTAGCCCTTCGCCAGATTCGCCGGGCGGTCACCGCCACACACCAATCGCGCGCCAGCCTCAACGCCACGTTGGATATGCCCCAGCACCCGCTGATACTGCACGCGGTTGATCAGCGCGCCCATTTCCACGTCGTCGGCAAACGGGTCGGCGACGCGAATCCCTTCAGCCCGTGCCTGCAAACGCTGCAGGAACTCATACACCAGGCTGTCGGCCACCAGCACGCGGCTGGTGGCGGAACACATTTGCCCGGCGTTGAAAAAACCACCGCCACACGCCAGCTCCACCGCCAGGTCGAGGTCGGCATCCGCGAGTACCAGCAGCGAAGACTTACCACCCAATTCCAGGCTTACGCCCTTGATGGTTTCCGCTGCGCGTTGCATCACCTGTACACCCACGGCATTGCTGCCGGTGAAGGAAATCTTCGCCACGCGACGGTCTGCGGCCAACGGTGCGCCAACGGCCAACCCGGTGCCGCACACCAGGTTGAACACCCCCGCCGGGATGCCAGCGTCAGCGATGATTTGCGCCAACTGCAACTCCGCCAGCGGCGTGACTTCCGAGGGTTTGAGCACCACGCAGCAACCGGCGGCGAGGGCCGGGGCGAGTTTCCATGCGGTGGTGACCATCGGGAAATTCCACGGCACGATCAGCCCTACCACACCGCAGGGCTCACGGCGCAGGCGCGCACTGAAGTCATCGCTGGGCAGCGCCACCGGCAGGTCCTGGCCAGCGTCCATGGCGTCGGCGATACCGGCGTAGTACTCGAACGTGGCGATCACGTCGTCCACATCGATGCCGGCTTCAAAGAGTGGCTTGCCGTTGTTGCTCGACTGCAGGTGCATCAGCTGTTCGCGCTGCTCGCTGACGCCTTGGGCGATTTTGCGCAGCAGGCTGGCGCGATCACGGCCGGTACTTTTCGACCAATCGATAAAGGCCGCACTGGCCGCATCGACGGCTTGGGTCACGGCCTGCGCATCGCCGACGCTGATGCGCGCCAGAGTCGCCTCGGTGGCCGGGTTGATCACCTCCAGCACGTCGTGGCCTGCACGCCATGCGCCATCGATATACACACCGTTCAATACTGCGCTCATACCGCTACCTCCTGCATCCATAGGTTCTGGTCGATCTCAATCAGCGTCGGCCCCTGGCGATCGGCGGCGGCGCGCAAGGCGTTGCTTAGCTGTGCAACGCTGTGAGCGCTGTCGGCAGCACTGCCGAGGGCCTTGGCCACGCCGATAAAGTCCGGGGTGTAGATGTCCACGCCGACCGGTTCGATGGCGCGGTTGAGCATGTATTTCTTGATCTCTTCATAACCCTGGTTATTCCACAGCAGCACGATGATCGGCGTGCGCGCTTCCACCGCGCTGGCCAGTTCCGGCAGGGTGAATTGCAGCCCGCCGTCGCCGATCAAACACACCACCGGCTGCCTATCGCCACGGCCCAGCCAGGCGCCGATGGCGGCCGGCAGGGCGTAGCCCAAGGTGCCGTAGCCGGTGGAGGAATTGAACCAGCGGCGCGGCTGGTCGAGGTTCAGGGTCAGGTTGCCGCTGTACACCGGTTGGGTCGAATCGCCCACCAGCACGGCGCCCGGCAGTGTCTCCAGCACCGTGTTGAGGAACAGGGTTTGCGCGCGGGTGGCGGCGTCCCAGGTGAGGCTCAGTTCGGCCCACAGACGGGCGACGCGCTGAGCGCCCCAGTCGGTGTAACGAGGGGGTAGCGGCGTGCGGTTCAATTCGGCCAGCAAGGCATCGGCGGCGATCTGCGCATCGGCCACCAGTGCGAGGTGCGGCGGGTAGTTGCGCACGGTCTGGTCGGGGTCGATATCGACGCGCAGCAGCACACCGGGTATCTCGAAGCCACCGGCGAAGGTCACGTCGTAGTCGGTCTCGGCCAGCTCGGTGCCGATGGCCAGTACCACATCGGCCTCGGCCACCAGCGCGCGGGTAGCGACCAGGGACTGGGTCGAGCCGATCAGCAGCGGATGATCGGAAGGCAGCATGCCCTTGGCATTGATGGTCAGGGCCACTGGCGCGCCGAGGGTTTCGGCCAGGCGGGTCAGTTCGGCGGCCGCCTCAATCGCGCCACCACCGGCCAGGATCAGCGGGCGTTTGGCGGCGGCGAGCAACTGGCTCATCTGCTTGACCGCCGACGGTGCCGCACCGGCACGGGCGACGCTGACCGGTTGACTGCCGAGCAGTGCATCGGCGTTTTCCACCAGCACATCCAACGGAATCTCGATATGCACCGGGCGCGGCCTGCCGGCCTGGAACAACGCAAACGCCCGCGCCAGCACGGCGGGCAACTCTGCTGCCGACATCAACGTATGGGAGAACGCCGCCACGCCGGCCATCATCGCGCTCTGGTTCGGCAACTCATGCAGCTTGCCGCGCCCACCGCCCAATTGGCTGCGCGATTGCACGCTGGAAATCACCAGCATCGGGATCGAGTCGGCATAGGCCTGGCCCATGGCGGTGGTGATATTGGTCATGCCGGGGCCAGTGATGATGAAACACACGCCCGGTTTGCCACTGGTGCGCGCATAACCGTCAGCCATAAAACCGGCGCCCTGTTCGTGGCGCGGGGTGACGTGGCGGATGCTCGAGCGGGCCAGGCCGCGATACAGCTCCACGGTGTGCACGCCGGGAATACCAAACACCTGGTCCACGCCGTAGCTTTCCAGGAGGTTGACCAATACTTCGCCGCAGGTCGCCATAGGTGTCGCTCTTGTTATGGATTCGTGGCGGTATTGGAACGGCTGGCCCGTAGCGGCAACAATCGATAAAAAGTCATACTAGCCATGTCCTCACGTCATGGCTGCGACCTTATGAAACGCCTTCCGCCACTGCCCGCGTTGCATACCTTCTGGGTCACGGCCCAGTGCTGCAACTTCACCCGCGCCGCCGAGCAACTGCACATCACCCAAGGCGCGGTGAGCCGGCAGATCGCCGGGTTGGAGAGCCATTTGGGCTACGCCTTGTTCCAGCGCCAGGCGCGCGGGTTGAGCCTGACCGAAGAAGGTCGCGAGTGGTCGCAACGGGTGCAGCAGGTGTTTGGCCTGCTCGGTGACGCGGTGGAGCAGATCGGCAGTCGTCGCCACACCTTGCAAATCAAGGCATCCACCTGTGTGATGCGCTGGTTGTTGCCGCGCTTGATGCAGTGGCAAAAGGAACGCCCGGATGTGCCGGTGGAACTCACCACCACCGTGGCCTACAGCGTGGATTTTCGTCGCGAGCAATTCGACGCAGCGGTGATCTATGCGCCCATTGCCGAGCAGTCGGCCGAGGCGCGGCATTTGTTCGATGAGCAACTCACCCCGGTCTGCGCCCCCGCGCTGCTCGCCGGTTTGCACACCCCGGCGGACTTGCAGCAACAGGTACTGCTGCACCCCACGCGGGACGAGCGCGATTGGGCGCGATGGCTCAAGGCGGCGGATACGCGGTTGAGCAATGTGAGCCAGGGGCATCATTTCGAGACGTTGGATTTGGCGATGAACGTTGCCTCGCAGGGCTCCGGGGTGGCGATGGGCGACAGTGCGTTGATGGGCGAGGATCTGAAGGCGGGGCGCTTGGCGATGCCGTTTGAACTGCGGGTGCCGACGGGCAAGGGCTATTACCTGGTGTATCCGCCGGGGACGGTGCCGTCGGCAGGGCTTGAAGCGCTGATGGATTGGTTAGTGAGCCAGGCGTAGGCGCTGAAGGTCCAAATGTGGGAGGGGGCTTGCTCCCGATAGCGGTGTGTCAGTCAAAGAGGCTCCAACTGAACCACTGCTATCGGGAGCAAGCCCCCTCCCACATTTCTTGACCGCGTTGGGTCAGTAGCCGACGGTGAAGCGCTGGCGCGAGTGCTTCGGTGTTTCCACTTCGTCGATCATGGCGATGGCGTAGTCGGCAAAGCTGATCGAGCTGGTACCGTCACTGCTCACCAGCAAATCATCCTGGCCCAGGCGGAATTTACCGGTGCGTTCGGTGCCATCGAACAAGGCCGACGGCGACAGGAACGTCCAATCCAATTCCTTTTCCTGGCGCAGCACATCGAGAAACGCCGCCCCTGCACTGGCTTCGGCTTTGTATTCAGCCGGGAAGCCCTCGCTGTCGATCACGCGTCCGCCACCCGGCAGCAGCAACGAACCGGCACCGCCGACCACCAGCAGGCGTTTCACCCCGGCTTTTTTTACCGGGCCGATCACGGCGTTGGCGGGCAGGGTGGCGAAATGTGCCGCACTGATCACCACATCGCTGCCGCTGATGGCTTGTTCCAGGGCATTGGCATCCAGTGCATCAACCTGCTTGACGGTGACGCCGGGGCGTACAGCCAGCTTGTCGGTGTTACGCGCGATAGCCACCACGCTATGCCCACGACGCAGTGCTTCTTCCAGCAATTGGCTGCCGGCACGGCCGGTGGCTCCAATGATTGCGATCTTGCTCATGACGTTCTCCAGTACGGTTAGGGTTTAAAAGCCATTCACCACTTCATTTCGCCCTTGGCGACTTTGGCGCTCAGTTCCAGCGAGCTTTCGTCGGCGAGGGTGGGGTAACGCTTTTTCATCGCCGCGATCAGGGCGGCGGAGTCCTTGGCCTTGGCGGTTTCTACGTCGAAGGCCTTGATGTAGTCGGCAGTAAAGGCCACGGATTTCGGCGATGGCGTGCCCAGGTAGTGGCCCGGAATCACCGTGCGTGGCTTCAGCTGTTCGATGCGTTGCAGGGTGGCGAGCCAGTCTTTATGGGATTGCGCGCTTTGGGTGTCAGCCATCCACAGGTGGATGTTTTGCGCGACCACGACGCCCCCGACCACGGCCTTGATCGACGGGATCCACACAAAGCTGCGGTCCGGCTGCGGGCCGTCCAGGCCGATCACCTCCAACTGCTGCCCTTCAAGGGTCAGGCTGTGGCCTTGCAGCACCTGCGGCACGATGGTTTTGCCGGGTTTGTCGGCACCCATTTTCGGGCCCCAGAACTCCAGTTTGCCGGCCACGGTGGCGTTGATATGGTCGACCACCGGTTGCGGCGCCAGCACCTTGGCGTCGGGGAACGCGGCGGTCAGGGTGTCGAGGCCGAAGTAGTAATCCGGGTCGCCGTGGCTGATGTAGATGGTGGTCAGGTGCTTGCCGCTGGCACGGATCTTCTGCACCAGTTGTTCGGCCTGGCCTTTGCCGAATTGGGCGTCGACCAGGATCGCGTCTTTGGCGCCGCTGACCAGCACCGAGCTGACCGGGAAGATCGCGGCCTCGCCTGGGTTGTACACGTCGAGGGTCAGGTCAGCCGCTGCGGCATGGCCGGCGAACGCCAAGGCAGCGGTGAAGGTTAAGCGCTTGAGGGTTGAGAACATCGGGCAGCTCCAGCAGTCGATTCAAAGGATGCACAGAGCTTAGTTGCACTAAACAAGACTAAAAATGCGATGCTGGGACATAGTTTGTTTCTGAAATCGAGCAAATCATGGATCGTCTTCAAGCAATGCGCGTGTTTGTCACGGTGGTGGACCTGGGCAGCCAGTCCGCTGCCGCCGACCATCTAGACCTGTCGCGCCCAGTAGTGTCGCGTTACCTGGCCGAGTTGGAAGACTGGGTCGGCGCGCGCCTGTTGCACCGCACCACACGCAAGCTCAGCCTGACGGCGGCCGGTGGCGAAACCCTGCCACGGTGTCGGCAACTGCTGGAATTGTGCGGCGATATGCAGGCCGCCGTCAGCGAGCCCGATGACGCGCCCCGTGGCCTGTTGCGCCTGAGTGTCAGCACCTCGTTCGGCCAGGCGCAATTGGCCGAGGCCATCGCCGAGTACGTCAAGCGCTATCCCTTAGTGACCATTGACCTGCAAATGCTCGACCGCACGGTGAACCTGGTGGACGAGCGCATCGACCTGGCCATCCGCACCAGTAACGACCTGGACCCGAATCTGATCGCCCGGCGCCTGACGGTTTGTCGCTCCGTGGTGTGCGCAACCCCGGCGTACCTGTTGGAGCATCCGGCGCCGCAGAAAGTCGAAGACCTGGCCCGGCACAACTGCCTGACCCACTCGTACTTCGGCAAAAGCCTGTGGCATTTCGAAGAACACGGCGAGCACGTGTCGGTGCCGGTGCACGGCAATATCACCGCCAACGAAGCCAGTACGCTGTTGCGCGTTACGTTGGCCGGCGCGGGTGTGGCGATGCTGCCCAGCTATCAGGCCGGCGATCACATTCGTCGCGGTGAACTGGTGCGCCTGCTGCCCGCCGCAGAACCCCGGCAGATGAACATCTACGCGGTGTATGCGTCGCGCAAGCACATGCCGTCGGCGTTGCGCAGCCTGCTGGATTTCCTGGTGCTGAGGTTTCCGGAAACACCCGGGTGGGATGTGGGGCTCTGAGCCGACATAAACGTGTTGAATGTCGTCCAATAATGGCAACTCGCCCTGACTGGCCTATGCTTTAAACAGCACCGAATAGATCCGCTTAGAGGTCTGTGCCATGAGCATTAAAACCAGAAAATACCTGATGATTTTTTTCCTCTGCGCCCTGGCGACCGGCCTGTATGGCACTGCCGCCTACCGCGTGGAGCAGACCCGGATGCAGCCGACCTTTGCGATCAGTTGCCATCAGGACCAATGCGTGCCCCACACCGGCAGCTTCAGCGCTCTGCGCTGAAGCTGCAGCAGCCGGCTAGTTGTGGGGTGTTTCGGTCTTGAGTTGCTCGCGAAACGCCTTGGGTGAAAAACCGACCCGTCGGCGAAACAACCGAGAGAAGTTGGTCGGGTCGGAAAACCCCAATACCTGCGACATCTCGTTGATCGTCATGCTGGTGTAGGTCAGCAGGCGCTTGGCTTCCAGCAACTGGCGGTCATGCATGATCTGCAATGCCGGTTGCCCGCCCAATTCCCGACACGTCCCGTTCAAGTGTGAGACCGAGATCCCCAGCTTGTGGGCCAAATCTTCAATCTTCGGATGCTCGCGGTAATGCTGCTCGACCAGTTGGGTAAAGCGCCGAAAATACTCGCGCCCGCGCGGTGCACGGGGATGGCGCAGTTGAATGGCCTGGCGGCTGATCCACACCAGCAGCACGCTGACCAGAGCATGCATCATCATGTCCCGGGCCGGTTGTTCATCGGCGTATTCATCCTGTAGCCGCGCGAACAGGCTGTTGAGGTAGTCGCTGTCCTTGCCCGCCGGGTAACTGCCCAGCGCCTGCAGACCGTCCACCGTCGCGCCCAACTGCGCCTGCAGATGGCTGACCAGCGGCGCCGCCAGGGTCACGACGTAACCTTGCACATCTTGCGCAAACCGAAAGCCATGCACACACAGCGGCGGCAGCACCTGCAAGGTCGCTTCGCTGAGGGTGCTGCGCTTGCCTTCGATCTCCAGTTGCGCTTGGCCTTTGTGCACGTACAGCAACTGGCACAGATCCGCGTGCCGGTGGGGTTGGATTTCCCACTCGTATTCCCGGCTGCGTCGGGAAATGGTTTCGCAGTGCAACAAATCGGGCGTCGGCCATTGCTGGCTTTCCCCGTAAAGCTTGAAGACCGGAATCGCGGTTTTGGTCATGGTTTTTATCCGATACTCAGAAGAGTGGTGCGGTAATCGCCCCAATTGGCAAAAAGCGCAGACTTTGTCTCAGTTTTCACCTTCTTATGCTGCTCACTCAAGTGAAAAATGTCAGCAACAAAACCAATGACAACTCTTTCACTTGATCCGTTCGGGTGGAACATGCGGGCCATAAAAATAATGAAAACGCTGAAAACCCAAGTCGCCATTATCGGTGCCGGTCCCTCCGGACTGTTGCTCGGCCAACTGCTGCACAACGCCGGTATCCAGACCCTTATCCTGGAGCGCCAGAGCGCCGACTACGTGCAAGGCCGCATCCGTGCCGGAGTGCTGGAGCAAGGCATGGTCGACCTGCTGCGCGAGGCGGGCGTCAGCCAGCGCATGGATACCGAAGGCCTGGTGCACGACGGCTTCGAGCTGGCGCTGGACGGGCAACTGACCCACATCGATCTCAAGGCGCTGACCGGCGGCCAATCAGTGATGATCTACGGCCAGACCGAAGTCACCCGCGACCTGATGGCCGCCCGCGCCGCCGCTGGCGCCACCACCCTGTATGAAGCGCGCGACGTGCAGCCCCATGATCTTAAAAGTGATCGACCCTGGCTGACGTTCGAGCATCAGGGCGAGGCGTTTCGCCTGGAGTGCGATTACATCGCCGGCTGTGATGGTTTCCACGGTGTGGCGCGCCAGTCGATCCCGGCTGAATCGCTGAAAGTATTCGAGCGCGTCTACCCCTTCGGTTGGCTGGGCATCCTCGCCGACACCCCGCCGGTGCACGAGGAACTGGTGTACGCCAAGCACGCCCGGGGTTTCGCGCTGTGCAGCATGCGTTCACCGACGCGCAGCCGCTATTACCTGCAAGTGCCGGCCGAGGAACCCGTGGATGAATGGTCGGACGAACGCTTCTGGGCCGAACTGAAAATGCGCCTGCCCAACGACCTCGCCGAACAGTTGGTCACCGGGCCATCCATCGAAAAAAGCATCGCGCCCCTGCGCAGTTTTGTGGTGGAACCGATGCAGTACGGGCGCCTGTTCCTGCTCGGCGATGCGGCCCATATCGTGCCGCCCACCGGGGCCAAGGGCTTGAACCTGGCGGCCAGCGACGTGAGCACGTTGTTCCGGATCCTGCTCAAGGTGTATCGCGAGGGACGGGTGGACTTGCTCGAACGCTATTCCGCCATCTGCCTGCGCCGGGTGTGGAAGGCCGAACGGTTTTCATGGTGGATGACCTCGATGTTGCATCAATTTCCCGAGTCCGACGGCTTCAGCCAGCGCATTGCCCAGAGCGAGCTGGAATACTTCATTCACTCCGAAGCCGGACGCAAGACCATTGCGGAAAATTACGTCGGGCTTCCTTACGAAGCTATTGAATAGCCTGCTATCGTATCGAGCATTCCTGCGGGCCGCCTTTTCCCGCAGGCCCTGCTCGAAGGTTCTGCCGTGACTCAGCTCAATCAGCCCGCGCCACCGCTCCCCGCGGTGCGCAGTATTCTCGCCTCGTTGATGATGGCGATCTTCCTCGGTGCCTTGGACCAAACCATCGTCGCCGTGTCCATGCCCGCCATCTCCGCGCAATTCCACGACGTCAACCTGCTGGCCTGGGTGATCTCCGGCTATATGGTGGCGATGACGGTAGCGGTGCCGATCTACGGCAAGCTCGGCGACCTCTACGGGCGGCGGCCGATGATGCTGATCGGCATGGGCCTGTTCACCGTCGCGTCGTTGTTCTGCGGCATGGCCCAGAGCATGGAGCAACTGGTGCTGGCGCGGGTGCTGCAGGGCATCGGTGCCGGGGGGATGATCTCGGTGAGCCAGGCGATCATCGGCGACATCATCCCGCCCCGTGAGCGCGGGCGCTATCAGGGCTATTTCAGCAGCATGTACGCGGTGGCCAGCGTGGCCGGGCCGGTCTTGGGCGGCTACATGACCGAGTACCTGTCGTGGCGCTGGGTGTTCCTGATCAACCTGCCCTTGGGCGCCGGCGCCTGGTACGTGGCCCATCGCACCCTGGTGGGGCTGCCGGCGCCGCAACGCAAGCCGATCATCGATTACCTCGGCACGGTGCTGATGATCATCGGCCTGACCGCCTTGCTACTGGGCATTACCGAAATCGGCCAGGGCCATCATTGGCGTGACAGCCAGGTACTGGGGCTGTTGGCCTGCGCGCTGGTGGCGTTGACGCTGTTTGTCTGGCACGAGCGCCGGGCGCGCGAGCCGTTGCTGCCGATGCATCTGTTTGCCAATCGCAGTGCGGTGCTGTGCTGGTGCACGGTGTTTTTCACCAGTTTCCAGGCGATTTCCCTGACGGTGCTGATGCCCCTGCGCTTTCAGACAGTCACCGGCGGCGGTGCCGACAGTGCCGCCTTGCACTTGCTGCCCCTGGCAATCGGCCTGCCCATCGGCGCCTATTCCGCCGGGCGCCTGACCTCGGTGACCGGGCGCTACAAACCGATGATCCTCAGCGGCGCGCTGTTAAGCCCTCTGGCGATTCTGGGCATGGCCTACAGTGCGCCTCAGGATGTGCTGCTGACCGGCATATTCATGCTGTTGTGCGGGATTGCCGCCGGTATGCAGTTCCCCACTTCTTTAGTCGGCTCGCAGAACTCGGTGGAACAACGGGACATCGGGGTCGCCACCAGCACCACCAACCTATTCCGCTCTTTGGGCGGGGCGGTGGGGGTGGCGTGCATGTCGGCGTTGCTGCTGGCGCTGTTGCAGGACTCCAGCTTCGCCCACCTGGCCAGCAGTGCGCTGGTGGCCGAGGGCAGTTCTGGCAACGTGCTGTTGGATGGCCTGAATGCCGCCCCCGGCGCAGCGCAGAACGCCCTGCGCGGGGAGTTGGGGGACACGTTCCGGCATTTGCTGATGGTGAGTGCGGCGATCTCGCTGCTGGGGTTGGCGGCGGCGATCGCGATGCCCAACCGCGTGCTGCGCGGGCGAGACGACAAAACCCGCTGACTGACACAATAGAGACCTAATGTGGGAGGGGGCTTGCCCCCGGAGGCCAGGGGAACTCCCACATTTGAATGCATTCCAGTTCAGATCAAGGGCTGTAGTACCCCACCGCAACCATGAAATGCCCGGCCTTGCGCACATACGCATGTTTGTTCTCGACCTTGCCGGTCACCGGGTTCTTCCAGCGGTACTTGTATTCCCCCTGGTCCTGCTCGGCCATCAGCTTGAGGATCGGCTCGCCCACCGGCTTGCCGTCGGGGTCCTTGATCTTGCTGAAGTCGGTGTTGATCAGCCGCAGTGTGGTGCCGTGGGCCACGTAGCGTTTGCTGTTCAGATCGACCACAAACACATAGAGGTCATCCTGCAGGAATCCCCCTTGCAATGAGTTGATGGCCTTGAGCGTGCCGGTTTCATCCTTGAGCAGTGCGTTCACCGCCTTGTTGCGCAGCGCACGGGCCTGTTCCGGGGTGGCACGCGGCAGGTAATAACCCACGGCCAGGATGCGTTCGCCGACCCGCTGGTAAAACACATGCTTATGTTCGACCTTGCCGTCGTTCCAATTCTGCCAGCGGTAGTCGGCCTGCTGGATGCCCTGGCCTTCCGGCACCTTGAGCGCCTCCTTGAATGACTGGCGCAACTCCGGCCCGAGTACCTCGGACACATCGCGGCCGATCAGCGCGGAGGAGGGGCCGCCGCTGGCCAGCAACACGCCTTGGGTATCGACCACGAACACGTAGCGGTCCTGGTCGACAAACTCGCCCTGGCGACTGAACGCCGCGAAGGCCTTGTCACCGTTGGTCTGGTAATAGGCCAGGGCTTTTCCCAGCAAGGCCTTGGCCGCCTGGGCGTCCTCATCCTGAGTCGTTGCGGCGTGCACCTGGCTGAAACACAACAGCAGCAGCCAGGTGAAGCGGAGCAATCCCTTCATGTTCCGTCCCTCATTATTATTGGTGTGACCACAGCGTAGACGGCTGTGGCTCAAGGCGCCGCCAGCCACTGGCTGACGATACCGTCATAGACACCGGTGGCCACGCTCAGGTGCAACCACTGGTCGACATAGCTTTTCCAGGCCACATCGTCACGGGGCAGCAAAAAGGCTTTTTCGCTGTATTGCATCTGCCGCTCCGGGTTGACCGCACACAGCCCCGGCTTGAGTTTCTGCTGGTACCGCGCCTCGCTGGCGTCGGTGATCATCACATCCGCCTTGCCGGCGAGCAGTTCGTCGAAGATGGTCACGTTGTCGTGCAGGCGGATTTGCGCCTGGGCCAGGTGGGCGCGCGCGAATATTTCGTTGGTGCCGCCTGCCGGTTCGATCACCCGCACCTGGGGCTGGTTGATCTGCTCCACGGTCTGGTAGCGCTTGACGTCGGCGCAACGCACCAGCGGGATCTTGCCGTCGACCCCGAGGGACTGGCTGAAGAAGGCTTTTTTCTGACGCTCCAACGACACCGAAATACCGCCCACGGCGATATCGCAGCGCTGGGCGAGGAAGTCCGGCATCAGGGTTTTCCAGGTGGTGGGCACCCATTGGATCTTGGCGTTGAGGCTCTTGGCCAGGGATTCGGCCATGGCAATGTCGATACCTTCATAGCTGCCATCGGCGCGCAGCGAGGTGTAGGGCTTGTAGTCGCCGGTGGTGCAGACGCTCAGGGTGCCGCGTTCAAGCACCTGGTCAAGACGCGAGGGCGCGGTGTCGGCCAGGGCAGAGGTGGCCAGGCTTGCCAGTACGCACAGGGTTATCGTTGTTTTCATGCGATCGGGTCCTTGGGACATGCTCGGGGGCGGTCATTATTTCCAGCAGGACGGCCAGGTAGCAAGGGGCGGCAAATGTTTAGCCAAGTTGCACCCAAACTCCGTCAACCCTGAATTTAAACACCTATGCAGGCGTGTGACGCTGGCGCATCTCCATCATTGTGATTCACCCATGGACGGCTGCCTCGACACTCATCCTGCGACATTGCCGTCCGAGCTCGCCTTCTGGGCCCTGTTTCACTGCCGCCACGCGCGCCCGCCAGACTCCCTTCTCCTACGCTGATTTTCTCCATGGATGACGCACGCTTGTGCGCGCCTGCCTGAAACAAACGTACGAGAACCCCCCATGAGTGTTTTTGCCAGCCTGCACGAAGCCCACGCCTTCCTTGCACAGCACCCGGACATCGAGATGTTCGAGCTGTTTATCCTCGACAACAACGGCGTGCCGCGCGGCAAGTTGCTGCACCGCGACGAATTGCTGGCGGTGTATGAAAGCGGGCGTCCGCTGCCCAGCACCATCCTCGGCCTGACCATCAATGGCGACGATGTGGAAAATTCCGGGCTGGTGTGGGAGGTGGGCGATATCGACTGCCGCGCCTATCCGATCAGCGGCAGCCTGCAGCGCATGCCGTGGCGGCTGATCCCGACGGCGGCGGTGCAAGTCAGCATGCACCCCACCGAAGGCTTGCCCGCCACCGTGGCCGACCCCCGGTATGTGCTGGCCAAGGTAATCGAAGGGTTGAATGCCGACGGTTATTACCCGGTGATGGCGGCGGAGTTGGAGTTCTACCTGCTCGACCAGAAGCCCGACAGCAATGGCCGCCCGCAACCGGCGCGAGACGCGGACGGCGGTCGCCCGCGTTCGACACAGGTCTACGGCCTGCGCGAACTGGAGCAGATCGAACCGTTTCTCGCCGACCTTTACAGCGCCTGCAAACTGCAAGGCATTCCGGCGCGCACGGCCATTTCCGAATACGCCCCAGGCCAGGTGGAAATCACCCTGGAACACCGCAGCGATGCTCTGCAGGCGATGGACGAAGCGGTGCGCTACAAGCGTCTGGTCAAGGGCGTGGCGCATAAACACGGCATGGCGGCGTGCTTTATGGCCAAGCCCTTCGATGACCTAGCGGGCACTGGCATGCATATGCACGTCAGCCTGGCTGACGCCGAGGGCAACAACCTGTTCGCCAGTGCAGCCGCCGACGGCACGCCACTGCTGCGCCACGCCGTGGGCGGCATGCTCAGCACCTTGCTCGACTCACTGCTGATGTTCTGCCCCAACGCCAACTCTTATCGGCGTTTCCAAACCAACAGCTACGCGCCGCTGGCCGCCACCTGGGGCGTGGACAATCGCACCGTCAGCCTGCGCGTGCCAGGCGGGCCGGCCAACTCGCGGCATATCGAACACCGTATCTGCGGCGCCGACGCCAACCCGTACCTCGCCGCTGCCGCGATCCTCGCCGGTATCCACCGTGGCATTCGCGAACAACGCGACCCCGGCGCCCCGGTGGAAGGCAACGGCTACGCCCAGGCCAAGGAATTACTGCCCACCGACTGGCTCACCACCCTGCGTGCGCTGGAGGCTTCAAGCTGGGCGCGGGAGGTGTTCGGCCCTGAGTTCCTGGGGGTGTTCCTGGCGGTCAAGCGTGCGGAGTACCGGCAGTTCATGGGCGAAGTAGGCGAGCAGGATTGGCGTTGGTATCTGCATCAGGCGTGAGTGCTTTTATGCTGGCGAGGGTTTCGACCTTTTTTTCACGTTGCAGTCGTTAAGCTGCGAATCAAGGTCGTTCACTCCCGTTCCAGTCACATGAGCCTGCGATGTCGCCACAACCTCCATCCTCCATCGAGATCGAATACGCCGAGCGCTGCGACCGTGAGCACGCGAGGGTTTGCGGTGACACGCGCCCGCCCGGCGTGCGCCAGCGCCTGGCCTCCTGGCGTGATTCCCGGCTGGTGCGGCATGCGCTGAAAGTCGCTGGCGAGCCGGGGCTGATCCTCGATCTGGCCTGTGGTTCGGGGCGCTTCTGGCCGGTGTTGGCCGAACACATCAACCGCGTGATCCTGGCCTCGGACAACTCCCAGGACATGCTCGACCACGCCCGTACCCACCATCCGGCGTCCTTGCTCAAGCGCGTCAAGACGTTTCAGGGTTCGGCGTTTTCCATCGGCTTGTCGGCGAATGCCGTGGACTGCATCTTCTGCCTGGAATTGTTTCGTCATGTGCCCAACAGCGAAGGGCGCATGGCGTTGCTGCGCGAATTTCATCGGGTCAGCCGCGACACGGTGATTGTCTCGGTGCAGTCGCGTACCGCCGTGGAAGAGGAATTTCGTCAAGCCGGATTCAAGGTCTTGAATCAACAGGAGTTCGTGCCGGGCTCCAGCCTGTGGCGGGTCTACGTTCTTCGTAAGAAAGGATAACTCCCGCTTGTCGGACTATTCTTCATCTCCTGTCTGAGTTTTCATGGTTGCCTGTGCACTGCGGATGCTCGCTAGCCCCGTTCGCGATATATACTGCGCGCCATTCTTCAAGGGAGAGCCGTGTGGCCATCGATATTCACTGGATCTGCGACAACGATAGCCTCGGCCAGCATTGCGCCGAATGGCAGCAGTTGCCATTCGTCGCCCTCGACACCGAATTCATGCGGGTCGACACCTTTTATCCCATTGCCGGGCTGATCCAGATCGGTGATGGCGTACGCGCTTATCTGATCGATCCCCTGACCATCGACAACTGGCAACCCCTGGCCGCTTTGCTGGAGAACCCGGCGGTGATCAAGGTGGTGCACGCCTGCAGCGAAGACCTGGAAGTATTGCTACGCCTGACCGGCAGCCTGCCAGTGCCGTTGTTCGACACCCAGTTGGCTGCCGCTTACCTGAACCTTGGCTTCTCCATGGGTTACTCGCGCCTGGTACAGGCCGTGCTCGATATCGAACTGCCCAAGGGCGAGACCCGCTCGGACTGGCTGCAGCGGCCACTGTCCGAGACTCAGGTGAGCTACGCCGCCGAAGACGCCGTGCACCTGGCCGAGGTCTACATTCGCCTGCGCCCGCAGCTGTCTGACGATAAATACGCCTGGGTCCTGGAAGATGGCGCCGAACTGGTCGCCAACCTGCGCCGCGAAGTCGACCCGTACGAGGTGTACCGCGACGCCAAGCTGGCCTGGAAACTGTCCCGCGCCCAGCTCGCCGTCTTGCGTGAACTGTGCGCCTGGCGCGAGCAGCAGGCCCGCGCCCGCGACCTGCCGCGCAATCGCATCATTCGCGAACACTCGCTGTGGCCCCTGGCCAAATCCCAGCCGGACAACCTCGTCGCCCTGGGCAAGATCGAAGACATGCACCCGCGTACCGTGCGCCAGGATGGCCAGTTCCTGCTGGACCTGATCAAGCGTGCCGGCAGCGTGTCCATGGACCAGTGGCCGCCGGCCGTGGCTGAACCGCTGCCGGTGGACGCCGCCACGCTGATCAAGCAACTGCGCGCCCTGGGCCAGACGTTCGCCGAACGCCTGGAGATGGCGCCGGAACTGATGTTGCGCAAGAAAACCCTCGAAGCCCTGGTTAAAAGTGGTTACCCCGATGGGCCTTATAAATTGCCAGACTCGCTGCGTGGCTGGCGCCGCGAGTTGATGGGCCAAGCGCTGCTCGACAGCCTGGCCACTGCCGGAGAACAGCCTTGAAACGTATTTGCTCCATCTATCGCAGCTTGAAAAAAGACGGCATGTACCTCTACGTGCTCAAAAGCGACGCACTGGAGCGCGTGCCGGAACCGTTGATGGTTGCGTTCGGCAAGCCGCACCACGCCTTCGACATGGTGCTGACGCCCGAGCGCAAGCTGTCGCGCGAGGACATCCTTGTCGTGCTGGAAAACCTCGACAAGCAGGGCTATCACCTGCAAATGCCGCCGGCCGAGGACGAGTACATCGAGCACTTGCCCGAAGAGCTGCTGCGTCGCAACGATCCGATGTGATCGACCAGTGCCCCGCCCGGGGCACATGTTTCAATGGAATCGTATTAGTGGGCGGTGGCCGTAAGGAAGCGGGCGGCCGTCTGCACTGTTTTTGAAAGGTTTGAACCATGCGTGTTCTGATTGCTGAACAGGATCACCCGCTTTACGCCCAGTTGCTCAATGAAGCGGCGCCGGACCTTGAGGTGCTCACCAGCGGCGACTCGGCCGAACTGTCGCGCCTGGCCGGCGACTGCCCGGTCTGGCTGGGCCAACCGGACTTGCTGGCCACCTTGTTGCGCCAGGGCCACCAGCCGCAGTGGCTGCAATCGACCTGGGCTGGCATCACGCCGCTGCTGGCCGAAGGCTTGCCCCGCGACTATCGCCTGACCCGCGCCGTCGGTATTTTTGGCCAAGTCATGGCCGAGTTTGTCCTCACCTATATGCTGGGTCACGAGCGCGAAGTGCTGGCGCGACTGGTCAGCCAGGTCGAGCGCAAGTGGGACAGCCGCACCGGCCAGAGCCTGGCAGGGCGCAAGGCGTTGATCGTGGGCACCGGCGATATCGGCCGCAGCGTGGCCGAGTTCCTCGTGCCGTTTGGCGTCAAGCTGTACGGCATCGCCAGTACCGCGCGGGAACAAGCGCCGTTTATCGAAGTGGCCGGCCTCGACCAACTGGGCCGGTTGGTGGGGGAGGTGGACTACGTGATCAACCTGCTGCCCAACACACCAAACACCCACGACCTGTACGACGCCGCGCTGTTCAAGCAATTCAAGCCGACTGGCTTGTTTATCAACGTCGGGCGCGGTGTGGCAGTGGTGGATGCCGATCTGGTCGAAGCTTTGAAAGAAGGGCACCTGGCCGGCGCGGTCATCGACGTATGCCGCCAGGAACCGTTGCCCCAACGCCATCCGTTCTGGACCGCCTGGGGCCTGCTGTTGACCGGGCACAGCTCCGCGCCGACCTCGCCGTCGATGATGGTGGAGTTGTTCCTGGAAAACCTACGCGCGTACAAAGCCAAGCAAGCCTTGCGTGGGGAAGTGGATTTCGAGCGCGGTTACTGAGCCGACGCGGGAAGAAAATGTGGGAGGGGGCAATCCCCCCCTCCCACATTTTAAGATTGCGTCAGTTTCAGAGGCTGAAATCACCTTCTGACACCAGCTCGCTCAGCGGCTTGCGCGGGCTTGGTACTTCACGGCCTTGCAGGTACTCGGGCAGGGTCGATTTGTCGCCCAGCTTGCCGACCGCAACGGCGGCATGCAGCGCATAACCCTCTGGAATCTTCAGCTCCTTGCGGGTCAGCTCCTGATCAAAGCCGGCCATGCCGTGGGTGTGCCAGCCGCTGAGGCTGGCTTGCAGCGCCAGGTGGCCCCAGGCCGAGCCGGTGTCGAAGGTGTGCCACAGGGCGGGGGTTTCTTCCGTGGCGCCGGGGGCGATGAAGTCGGTTTTCGAGGCAATGATCACCAGGGCCGACGCATGCTGTGCCCAGCTACGGTTGAATTCATTCAGCAGGCCCAGGAAGCGCTCCCAATCCGGCGTGTCACGGCGTGCGTAGAGAAAACGCCAAGGCTGCGAGTTGTACGCCGACGGTGCCCAGCGTGCGGCTTCGAAGAAGCTCAGCAAGGTTTCCTGCGGGATGCTCTCGCCGGTAAAGGCGCGGGGCGACCAGCGTTCGGTGAATTGGGTGTGGATCGGGTAATCGGCAACGCGTGTCATGGGCAGCTCCTGATCGTCAATTCGGCGCTCAAAGCTACTGCGCGCCCGCTAGACTGACAAGTCTTGTCATACCGGCAGTCGTAAGCGCTTGGCCCCAGGGGCCTTGGGCACTAGACTGGCGGCCTTTTCACCTACCGATACTGATGTAGAGCCATGGCCGCCAAAGTCGAACCTTTCTGGATACGCAAAACCCTTGAACACCTCGACCAGGAGGAATGGGAGTCGTTGTGCGACGGCTGTGGCCTGTGCTGCCTGCAAAAGCTTGAGGACGAAGACGACAACAGCGTCTATTACACGCGCATCGCCTGCAAACTGCTGGACCTTAAGACCTGTCAGTGCACCGACTACCCCAACCGCCGCGCCTCGGTGCCCGACTGCATCCAGCTCACTCCCGGCCAGGCCGATCAGTTCAAGTGGCTGCCGCCCACCTGCGGCTACCGCCTGGTCAGCGAGCGCAAGGACCTGCCGCTGTGGCACCACCTGGTCTGCGGCGACCGCGATGCGGTGCACCATGAACGCATTTCCCAGTCCGGGCGCATGCTCAGCGAAGGCAGCGTGCCCGAGGACGACTGGGAGGACTACCTGATCTTCCGCGCGGGCTGAGCAAGGAGTGTGTATGAGGGCGGGAACCAAGCTGGCGGCAAGCCTGGTGTTGCTGGCGTTGAGCATGCCTGCGTGGTGCGCGAAGAAAGTCGACCTGGATTATCACGTCAAGCTGCTGCCCCAGAGCGACCAGGCCGAGGTGCGGGTGAGCCTCTCCCAGGGCTCGGCGGTGCGCAGCCTGAACTTTGACCTGGGGCGCGATGGGGACTATAGCGACTTCAAGGCCGACGGCCAGTGGAGCGTCACTGAGCACCGTGGCCTGTGGCAGCCCAGCGCCAGCAAGGCCAGCCTGACCTACCGTGTACGCCTGGGCCAGGCGCGCAAGCCGGGTATTTATGAAGCGCGGATGACGCCGAGCTGGGCGCTGTTTCGCGGCGAAGACCTGGTGCCGCCGGCGCGCCTCGACCAGCAGGACGGTGTTGAGCTGGTTTCGCGCCTGGTGTTCGAACTGCCGGCCGGCTGGAAAAGCATCGAAACCGCCTGGCCGCGCATCGGCAAGAACAAATTCCGCATCGACAATGTCTCGCGCCTCTTCGACCGGCCTACCGGCTGGATGCTCGCCGGCACCCTCGGCAGCCGCCGCGTGCGTCTGGGGGAAACCGAAGTCACCGTGGCCTCTCCCAAAGGCCAGGCCATGCGGCGTATGGATGTGCTGACGCTGCTGACGTTTGTCTGGCCTCAAGTGGAAGCCGCGTTCCCGCGTCATCCGGCCAAGCTGTTGGTGGTGGGCGCCAGCGACCCGATGCGCCGTGGCGCGTTTTCGGCACGCGACTCGATCTACCTCAACAGCCGCACGCCGCTGGTCAGCGAAAACGGCAGCAGCCCGTTGATCCGTGAAGTGGTGCAGGCGATTGGCCGCTTCAACGACCACGAGACCAGCGACTGGATCAGCGAAGGGCTGGCCGAGTATTACGCCATCGAACTGCTGCGCCGTGCAGGCGGGGTTACCGATGAGCGCTATCAGGCGATACAGGCGCGGTTGACCAAGGAAGGCAAGGACGTGACCAGCCTGCGCGGCGAACACGTCAGCGGCGCGACGGTGTCACGGGCGGTGGTGGTGTTGCAGGAGCTGGACCGCGAGATCCGCGTGAAAACCCACAACAAACGCTCCCTCGATGACCTCGCGCAAGCGGTGATGCGCGCCAACAGCATTACCACGGCGGAGTTTGTGCAGTTGGCCGAGAGCATCATTGGGGAATCGTCGGTGGTACTGGACAGCAAGCTGCTGCGCTGAGCCCTCGCCATACACAAAACAAAAGGTGGGAGGGGACTTGCCCTAATGCCATGTAGGAGCGAGCTTGCTCGCGAAAAACGTCAACGATAACGCGTGCTTCCTGAATGAACGCGGCGCCTGTGAGTTTTTCGCGAGCAAGCTCGCTCCTACAAAAAGCTGAATCTAACCGGTGGTTTTAACCGCTTTCTCAGCCGCCACTTCCGCCTTGGTCTTCAGGTTTTTCAGTTCTGCACCGGCACGCTCGATCTTCGTGCGCACGCTGTTCATTTCCTGGCGGCCCTGTTCCAGCTTGTCTTTAAACGCACTGTGCCCGGTAAAGCCGCGTGCCAGTGCCACACCGCCGATCGCTACCTGAATCAGGCCGAAAATCCCGCCACGGCGCAGGCCTTTGCCCACCATCATTACGCCACCGGCCACTGAGCCGATGCGTTCCCAGCCATGTACGTTCTGGGCGGGCTGGGTTTGGTAGGGGGTGTGTTCGATGATAGGTCGCAAGGTTTTGCTGTCGCTCATGATCTGTCTCCAACAAGGGCAAGTGTCTGCAGATGACTGCGCGCAGGCGCCGGATGTTCCCAAAAAATCAGTACTTGGGGCCCGAGCGGGTGTTGTTGCCCTTGGCCAGGCGGTCGTAGAGCACCACGTTGACGGTTGCAGCAAGGTTCATGCAGCCAGTGGTCGGGATGTACACGACGTCTTCGCACCAATCGCGGATGTCTTTATCCAGCGACCCGTCTTCAGGGCCGAAGATATACAGCGCGCGGTCGGGGTGGGTGTATTCGGGCAGCGGACGGGCGCCTTCCACCAGTTCCACCGCGACCGGGATGCAGCCCAGGGGCAGGATTTTTTTCAGGTCATCGATGCCGATCAGCGGAATGTCGTGGTGGACCTTCTTGGTGTCGGTGATGAAATCCCGCGCGCGCTCGTAACGCACGCCGGTGTAGAACACCGAGACCACGCCGTAGCAGCCGGCGGCACGCATGACCGAACCAACGTTTTCGGGGGATTTGGGGTTATACAGACCGATGCAGCTGTAGCGTTTATTGCCCACGGGGAAGGGTGCCTTGGAGAAAAACGGCGATTATACGGCTTGAAGGTGATGTATTGCTTGGGCTAACGCTATCGGGAGCAAGCCCCCTCCCACATTTGAAAGTGTTCACAACTCAAAATGTGGGAGGGGGCTTGCTCCCGATGAGGCCATGACAGGCGACGACAATCTTCAGTCGTCTTTCTTCATCAGCCCCGCCAACGCCGCAAACGGGTTATGCGTGGCCTTGGCGATCGTCGGGCTGCTGGTGGAGCCTTCGCCGAAGTACTGCTGGTCGGTGTAGCGCGAGTGTTCGTTGTCGTGGCAGTACAGGCACAGCAACTCCCAGTTGGAGCCATCCTGGGGATTGTCATCATGATTGTGGTTACGGTGGTGTACCGTCAGTTCACTCAAGCGCTTGCCGGCGAACTCACGGGCGCAGCGGCCACACACGTGGGGGTACATCTTCAGGGCTTTGTCGCGGTAGCCCATTTCCCGGTCGCGCTGGGCATCGGCAAGGATGCGGTCCAGCTTGGCGGTGTGGGAGGGCGGGTTGGTCGAGCTCATCATGGCTCCTGGCTATAGGGTGGTTCACGGATAGGGTTGATTCTAGCCGTTGGCCGTGCAATTGGCTGCGGCTTTTTAAGCACCGTCTGCGCTGTTCACGATTGTGCTTTGCCCTGAAACAATCGGTACACCAATGCCTGCGCCAGCGCGGCGGTCAGCACTCAAACTTTGTGTAGTATCGAGCGCCCCGATCAGCAGATAGTAAAGGTACGTGATGCCCGTTATCCCCCCTTCGAACACGACGCTGCCAATAGGCCAGACTATGCCTGCCAGCGAGGGCAACCGCCCGTCGTCAAAACGTTCCATTGACTTCAGCTCGCTCAATAGCGAGAGAGACCTGTTCCGGCCTGTTCACGGCGCATCATCGGAAAAAGCGCTGTCGCCCCCACCTAAAACTGTTTCGGTCGACACGGGGCGTTCTGTGACGCTCCATGGAGGCGACTCGACGCTCTCCACACAATACCTCTCCTACTCCTCGGCGTTGGCAGTGCTTTCGAACTGGAATGGAAACACCTTCGAAATGCGTACGTTGATGAACCTGACTGGGAGCAGTCTGAGCCATTGTCGGGATGCCGAGGATATCGACAAGCTTTTCGATACGCTCAAGCCATCCCTGGACGGCGGCGCAAAGGTGATTTGGGTCGGAGGGCTGGACGCTCAGACGGATTCCGCATTGAGGAGGGGCCTGGAGCAAGAGCACGGCGGACGTCAGCCCCTATTGGAGTTATTGGAGACCCAGGGTGTGTCCACCATCATTGCCGGCGCCAGTGGCGTTGAGGTCATGGCAGACGGAAGCTTTACCTTGGAAAAAAATATAGGCCGAGGCGAGCTGAACGAGCAGGAGGTACGCGGCCTGTGTCACTTCGCGTGAAACAGGCGGGGTGAAGTGGTTAGCCCTTGAGCTTTTCCGCAATCCAGATGGTGTGCCGGGTGCCCTTGTTGCCGTGGGCAAACACCTGCACTTCCTCGGCCTTGAAACCGGCCTTGCGCAGTTTGTCGCTGAACAGCTTGTCGGCGCTGGCGGACCATACCGCCAGTACGCCTTTGGGGCGCAAGGCCTTGGCGCAAGCGGCCAGGCCACCGGCTGAATAGAGCCAGCTGTTGGCCTTTTGCGTAAGGCCTTCGGGACCGTTGTCGACGTCGAGCATAATCGCGTCAAAGCCCTGGGGCTCGGCCTGCAGCACCTTGGCCACGTCTTCCATGCGGATCACCGTGCGCGGGTCCAGCAGTGGGCGACCGGCCTTTTCCCCCAATGGCCCACGGTTCCACTCCACGACGCCGGGCACCAATTCCGCGACAACGACTTCGGCGGTCTTGCCCAGGTGCTTGAGCGCCGAGGCCAAGGTGAAGCCCATGCCCAACCCGCCGATCAATACCCGTGAGCCCGGGCGCCCCGCGACCTTGCGGCAAGGGATTTCCGCCAGCGCGTCTTCGGAGCCGTGCATGCGCGTGTTCATCAACTGGCCGCCGTCACCGCCCTGGATCTTGATGACAAAGTCTTCACCGTATTCGAACAGGCACAAGGCACCGCCGTTGTCGGGGATCGGGGTGGTGTCCAGCAGAACGAAACGTTTCATGGAAATCTCATTGGGAAGGGCATTCTTGCGCGGTTGGGAGTAGCCTTACGACATTCCGGTCAGGCCATGGAGCCATCGATGAAGTGCAGCATTCTAACGGTCATTGTGTTGAGCGCGCTCGCATTGGGTGCGGCGCAGGCTCAGGAGTTGCAAACCGTACCGGTGGCGCCGGCACCTACCCCAGGCGCACCGGGCACTCCAACGCCGACGCTCTACCCGCAAGTCACGCCACCGGTCGTGCCCAAGACCAACGGCTCGCCACCCCTGGCACCCATCGTGCTGCCAGCGCCGCCGAAGGACCAGACGGTGCCCGGCCTGCAGCAGAACGACAGTAAGCCAAAGACGCCTGGCGGCTAGAACTGTTGGGAGAGTAATTGCCCATCGGCCATGCGCAGGCGCTTGGACAACGCGATGGCGATTGCGCGGATGATCTTTGCCGCCACACGCGGCGTTTCATTGAGCATCTTTTCCAGCGCGTCCTTGCCCAGGTTCAACAGCACACAGTCACTGGCGGCCACACAACTGGCGGAGCGCCGCTCGCCGTCAAGCACCGCCATCTCACCAAAGGCCCGGCCGCTGCGCAGGGTGGCGATGGTCAGGCGCTGGCCGGTGTGGTTGGTTTTCTGCACCGCCACCTGACCGCTGTGGATGATGCACATGAAGGTGCCGGCATCGCCCTCGAGGAAAATCACCTCGCCCTCGGCAATGCTGCTGATATTGAAATAGCCTGCGGCCACATGAAAATCTTCCGGCAACAACGGGTCGAACAGGCCGCAGTCCATCAGCATGTCGCGAATTTCGGTATTCATCAGGGTCGGTAGTGCCATGGCTGCAATCTTGGTCCATCAATCAGGAGGCGGTCTTGTGTTCAGACAGGGCCGCCCCGCTAAGTTCCTTAAATCAGCCCCAGCGCCTTGAACACAAATGCATATTCGAGTGCTACGTCACGTAATCCCTGGTAGCGACCGCTCATCCCGCCGTGGCCGGCACCCAATTCGGTCTTGAGTAACAGCAGGTTGTCGTCCGTCTTGGTGTCGCGCAACTTGGCCACCCACTTGGCCGCTTCCCAGTACTGCACGCGGCTGTCGTTGTAGCCGGCGATCACCAGCGTGGCCGGGTAGGCCTGGGCGCTGACGTTTTCGTACGGCGCGTAGGCCTTGATGCGTTCATACACTTCGGGCTCTTCGGGGTTGCCCCACTCGTCGTACTCGGTGATGGTCAGCGGTAATTCCGGGTCGAGCATAGTGTTGAGCACGTCGACAAACGGCACTTCGGCAATCGCTGCCTGGAACAGCGCCGGACGCTGGTTGAGCACCGCGCCGATCAACAGGCCGCCGGCACTGCCGCCGCTGATGGCCAGTTGCTTGGAGGTGGTCAGGCCTTCGGCGATCAGGTGCTCGGCACAGGCGATAAAGTCGCTGAAAGTGTTCTGCTTGTGTTCCTGCTTGCCATTGCGATACCAGGCTTCACCCAGTTCGCCACCGCCGCGCACGTGTGCAATGGCGAAGGCCACGCCACGGTCCAGCAGGCTCAGGCGTGCGTGGGAGAACCACGGGTCGAGGCTTTGGCCGTAAGCACCGTAGCCATACAGGTACAGGGGCGTCGGTTTGCCGAGCTGGTCGCGCTTGACCACCAGGCTGATCGGCACCTGGGTGCCATCGACGGACGTAGCCCACAGGCGCTGGCTGACGTAGTCATCGGCATTGAACACGCCGAGTACCGGAGTTTCCTTGAGCACCTGCTGCGCGCCGCTGGCCAGTTCCAGCTGGCGTACCTGGGCCGGGCGGTTCAGGGCTTCGTAGCGCAGGCGGATCTTGTCGCTGACGAATTCCAGGCTGTTCTGGACGTAGAGGCTGTAGGCGGCGTCGGGTAACTCCACGCGATAGGCCGGCATGCCTTGGGGGTGCACTTCGATCACCGGCAGGCCGCCGATGCGCAGGCTCAGGGTCATGGCGCTGACGTTCAGGCTGACGCCGTCGAGCATCACCTCGTCGCTGTGGGGGATCAGGTTCTGCCACTCATCCTCGGTCGGCACGTCGCCAATGTCGGTAGCCACAAACAGGGCGTAGTTGATGCCATCACGGTTGCTGCGGATAAACCAAGTCCACGCGCCATTCAGTTGGCCGTGGTCGACATCGTATTCATGGTCCTCGACCCGCGGTGCCAGACAGGTGAAGTCCAGGTGCGGCTGGTTGGCGTCCAGCGCCCAGATTTCGCTGGTGGTCTTGCTGCCCAAAGCCAACAGCAGCTGGCGCTCGGAGCTGGAGCGGTAGCAGTGCAGGAAGAAACGTCCGTCCGGCTCGTGGAACACTTCCTGCGCCGCCGTGCCATCCAGGCGGTAGCGATACAGCTTGTGCGGACGGTGGGTGTCGTCCAGCTCGCCGAAGAACAGGGTCAGGCTGTCATTGGCCCAGGTCATGCTGCCGTCGCAGTTCTCGAATGCCAGTTCGCTGACTTTGTCGGTGGCCAATTCCTTCACGAACAGGGTGTAGATCTCTTCGCCACTGGTGTCGAGGCTGTAGGCCAAACGCTGGTGGTCGGGGCTGATGCTGAACGCGCCGAGGGAAAAGAAGCCGCCGTTGGCCAATACGTTCGGGTCCAGCAACAGCTCTTCGCTGCTGTCGTCCACCTGGTTGCTGTCGTCGGCCGGGCGGCGGCAGCGGTAGTGGCGGGCGTATTCGTCGCCGGCGGTGGTGCGCGTGTAATACAGGTACGGACCCCAGGGGGAGGGCAGGGACAAGTCGGTTTCGAGAATGCGGCCCTTGATCTCCTCGAACAGGGTTTCGCGCAGGGCCTGCTGGTCGGCGAGTTGCGCTTCCTGAAAGGCGTTTTCGGCCTTGAGGTAATCAAGCACTTCAACGCTGTCGCGCTCTTGCAGCCAGGCGTAGGGGTCCTGGCCTGGGGCTTTACGGGCAATCGGGGCGGTCGATGAAGGCATGGAGCACTCTCTGTCTGGCGGAAGGTGGCAGGCATTGCAGCCGCGACACGCAAAAGCCGTTATCATAGCCGCCTGTTTGCCTACCTTGCCATGGACACCATGACCGAGAACGACTATCTGACCGCTTGGGGCCTATACGCCTTCGCCGCTTTGGGCTGCCTGTTGGTGTGGTGGCGCATGACCCGCTGGATCTGGCGCTGGCTGCGCGAGCCGCTGCAATTGCTGATGGCGGTGCTGCTGTTGAGCCCGACCATCGTCGATCCGGTCAAGACTCAGTTCGCGCCGGCCGTGGCCATCACGGCCCTGGACCTGGTGCTCAAGGTCGGCAATAACGCCTGGCGGGCCATTTCCGATTTGTTCATGTACACCCTGATCGCCTTTGGCGTGTACATCGTGTTTGTGTTGATCCGCTGGCCCATCGAGCGCGCGGCCAACGCCCGCCGTGAGCGCAAGGCCGCCACCGATGCCGCCTTGGCCGCCGAGCCTGTGGACGAAGACGATGAGCCTTTCCGCCGTCCTGCACCGGTGAGCGGTATGCGGGTCGAACCGCGCCTTTAACGTTGTCCGCCCTGCAGCGAGAGCCCTGGCATGTGTGAATTATTGGGCATGAGTGCCAACGTCCCCACCGATATCGTGTTCAGCTTTACCGGGCTGATGCAGCGTGGTGGGCGCACCGGTCCCCACCGCGACGGTTGGGGCATCGCGTTCTACGAAGGTCGCGGCCTGCGCCTGTTCCAGGACCCGGCCGCGAGCAGCGAGTCGGAAGTCGCCCTGCTGGTGCAGCGTTATCCCATCAAGAGTGAAGTGGTGATCGGGCATATCCGCCAGGCCAACGTCGGCAAGGTGAGCCTGGCCAACACCCACCCGTTCGTGCGCGAACTGTGGGGCCGCAACTGGTGTTTCGCCCACAACGGCCAACTGGCGGACTTCACCCCCCGCGCCACCTTCTACCGTCCGGTCGGCGATACCGACAGCGAAGCGGCCTTTTGCGACTTGCTCAACCGCGTGCGCGAAGCCTTCCCCGAGCCGGTGGACATCGAACAGATGCTCCCGGACCTGATCGCCGCCTGTGCCGAATACCGCAGCAAAGGCGTGTTCAACTGCCTGCTCAGCGATGGCGACTGGCTGTTTTGCTATTGCTCGACCAAATTGGCGCAGATCACCCGGCGTGCACCGTTTGGCCCGGCGCGCCTGAAAGACGTCGACGTGATCGTCGATTTTCAGGCCGAAACCACCCCCAACGATGTGGTGACGGTGATTGCCACCGAACCGTTGACCGACAACGAAAACTGGACCCGCTACGAACCGGGCCAATGGAGCCTGTGGCGACGCGGTGAATGCGTCAGCCAGGGCGTTACCGAGTAAGGATATCGACCATGTTGCTGAGCTATCTGCGGTTGGTGCTGTTTGCCATTGGCCTGTTGGTCGGCGTGCAAGTGCCGGGGTTTATCAACGACTACGCCAAGCGCGTCGAAGCCCACCTGATCGAGGCGCAGACCGGCCTGAGCGGGTTTGAAACCACCGCGCGGCAGTTCTTCAACGGTGACTTGAAGGCCTTGGTGGCGCATTACCGCGCCAGCGATGACCCGGTGTTCCAGAGCGACGCCAACAGCCTGGGCGCCATGCTTGACCGCCAGGTGGCGTTGGACAAGCAATTCCAGGCCATGCAAGGGCCGTGGTACGTCCGCGCCCTGCAAGTGGCGGTGGCCGCCGACCCGGATATTCGCCTGGAAACCTGGAACGGCTACAGCTACCAGATCCTGCTCACCCCCGAAGCCATGGGCTGGGGCCTGGGCGGGGCGATGCTGCTGTCGTTCGGCCTGGAGTGCCTGTTCCGCCTGATCGACTGGGTGGTGCTGGGCGGCAAGCGCTTGCGCCAGAGCCGGCCGATTGAGGAGCGGGACCTGAAAGGTCTCTAAAGACCGCCCCTCCCACAGTTTTAACCGAGTTTCGTCAGGGGGGCAGCAGCATCCGCTCTTCGCCGACTTCCTCGGCATAGCGGGCAACGACCTGCTGGCACAGCCCGACAATCTCCTCCACCAACTCCACCCCCACGCGCCACGACACCACCACCTGCAGATTCGGCAGTTTCTGCGCCATCGGCAACATCACCAATTCGCCGCGTGCCAGTTCTTCGCTGACCAGCACCGGCGGCAGTGCGCCAATGCCGAAGCCATCGCGCAGCAAGCGGGTGATGGCCGACACCGAGTTCACGCAGTTCATCCGCGGTGCAGCCACGCCGTTGGCTTGCATCAGGCTGAGTACATCCTGGTGCGGGTGGGAGTTTTTCGAGTAGGTGATGATGCGCTCCTGGGCCAGTTCGGCGAGGGAGGCGTAGTCGCGGTTGTAGATCGACTGGCTGGCGACGATCCAGGCCATGGGGTGGCTGGCCAGTTCCAGGCTGCGCACGGTTTCCAGGCGCAGCAGGTCGGTTTGCAGGATCAGGTCGAGAAAGCCTTTTTGCAGCTGATCGCTGAGGTTAAGCGCGGTATCGGCGACCAATTCGATTTCCACCCGCGGGAAATGGTCCATCAGTTCCGCCACCAACGGGCTGAGCCAGGTGTGTATCACCGTGTCCATCGCGCCGATCCGAATACGCCCGACCTTGCTGCTGGTGGTTTCCAAGGACTGCTTCAGGCCCTGCATGGTCACCATCATCTGCTCGGCATAATCGAGCACCTTCAAGCCTTCCGGGGTCAGGCTCACACCCCGGGAGTCGCGCAGAAACAGCTTCACCCCCAGCTCGCTTTCCAGCACGGCGATGCGGCTGGAGATCGAGGCCTGGGTGGTGAACAGTTTCTCGGCGGTCAGGCGGAAGCTCTTGAGCTTGGCCACCCAGACGAAGGTTTCGAGGAACTTCAAATTCATGGGATCAACTTTTTCTTATGCATGGATCGGTTTTTATTAGTTGGACGCCGCACCGGGCAAGCGCCAAAAATCGAGCCATTCCACGATAAGCGCCGTTGGGGTGTCAGGACAAGTTGCGAGTTCTGCGTAAAAAATCCCACACTACAAAAAAACAAAGCCTACAGGAGCAACCAGCGTGAGCCGTCTGCTATTGAACTGCGACATCGGCGAGAGCTTTGGCAACTGGACCATGGGTCTGGATGCCGAGGTCATGCCGTTCATCGATTGCGCCAACGTGGCTTGCGGCTTTCATGCCGGCGATCCGAGCATCATGCGCAAGACCGTCAGCCTGGCGCTCAAGCACGGCGTGCAGGTGGGTGCCCACCCGGCGTATCAGGACCTGCAAGGCTTCGGCCGCCGTTCCATGGCCTACACACCCCAGGAAATCCAGGACCTGCTGCATTACCAGATTGGCGCACTGGATGGCATCTGCCGTGCCCAGGGCGGGCGTGTCAGTTACGTCAAACCCCACGGCGCGATGTACAACGACATGATGGCCAACCCGGTGCAACTGCGGGCGGTGATCCAGGCCGTGGCTGCTTATGGCGACCTGCCGCTGATGCTGCTGGCCACCCGCGACAACAGCGCGGCCCAGGCATTGGGGGATGAGTACGGGGTGATCCTGTGGTTCGAGGCTTTCGCCGACCGTGCGTACGACAGCAACGGCCACCTGGTTTCGCGCCAGTTGCCGGGTGCCGTGCACCATGATCCAGAGGTCATCGTCCAACAGTCCTTGACGCTCTCTCGTGGCGAACCCCTGACCGCCAGCGATGGCAGCCCGTTGCTGTTGCGCGCCAATACCCTGTGCGTGCATGGCGACAATGCCAGCTCGGTCGCCGCCGTAAAGCGTATCCGCGAGGCATTGAAGCCAGCATGAAGGCACGGATTGAAGTGGTGGCCATTGACTGCCTGATGGTGCGTCTGTTTGAGGTGATCGCCGAAGCCAATATGCCGTGGATGCTCGCTGCCACCCAGCGCTTGCGCAGCGGCTTTGGCGCAGCCTTGGTGGATCTGGTGCCGTCCTACACCACCTTGATGGTGCATTACGACCTCACCATGTTGAGCCCGGCGCAGGCACGCGGATTGATCGACCAGGCGCTGACCGACCTGCAGCCCCAGGTCCAGGGCAGCGGCCAGTGCCATGTGCTGCCGGTGTGGTACGACCTGAGTGTCGGCCCTGAACTGACATTGCTCGCCCAGCGCAGTGGCCTGGCTGTCGATGAAGTGATCCGCCGCCACAGCGCCCACGAATACCAGGTATTCGCCCTCGGCTTCGCCCCCGGTTTTGCCTTTATGGGGTTGGTGGATGAAATCCTCGCCACGCCGCGCCTGAGCACCCCGCGCAAACGCGTGGCGGCCGGCAGCGTGGGCATCGCCGAGCGGCAAACCGCTGCCTACCCGGTGGTGTCCCCCGGTGGCTGGAACCTCATTGGCCGCACGCCGGCCAAGCTGTTTGATCGCGAGCGCGACGGCTACAGCCTGATGCAGCCTGGCGACACCGTGCGCTTTGAGTCAGTCAGCCACGCTGAATTTATCCATCTGGGTGGCGATGACACGCCGTTGGAGGCGCAGGCATGAGCCGCTTGATCATTGAGGCCAGCACGCCGCTGTGCCTGTTGCAGGACGCCGGTCGTTTTGGCGTGCGCCACCTGGGCGTAACCCAGGGCGGCGCGCTGGATTGGGTGTCGATGTCCTGGGCCAACTGGCTGCTGGGCAACGCGCTGGATGCACCGGTAGTGGAAATCACCCTCGGCGGCTTTACCGTGCAGGCCGAGGAGTATTGCCTGCTTGCCTTGGCCGGGGCGGACTTGGGCGCGTATATCGACGAGCGCGCCATCAGCCCTGGGCGCAGTTTTATCCTGCAAAAGGGCCAGCGCCTGCGCTTTACCCAACCGTTCAGCGGTGCGCGGGCTTACCTGGCGGCGCCGGGCGGGTTTGATGCGCCGGATGTGCTGGGCAGTTGCGCCACGGTGGTACGCGAGGAACTGGGCGGGCCGGACGGCTTTGGCAAGGCCCTGGCCGAAGGCGGGCGGTTGGGCTATTCGGGTACCGGCGGAGCGATGAAAGTGCTGAGCGCACAGGCGTTGCCCGCCAAGGCGCCGCTGGATGTGATCGTCGGCGCCCAAATTGGCCTGTTCAGCGGCCAGAGCCTGTTCGATGCCTTCAACACCGACTGGGCCCTGGACAGTCGCGCCGACCGCATGGGTATGCGCTTGCTCGGTACGCCGTTGCAGTACCAAGGGCCGTCGCTGATCTCCGAAGGGATCCCGTTGGGGGGCATCCAGGTGCCGCCGGATGGGCAGCCGATTGTGTTGCTCAATGATCGGCAGACCATTGGCGGGTATCCGCGTCTGGGCGCGTTGACGCCATTGGCGCTGGCGCGGCTGGCGCAGTGTTTGCCGGGGGAGACGGTGAGGTTGGCGCCGGTGGTGCAGGAAACGGCGCATCGGCAGCATGTGGCGTATCTGCGCAGGTTTACCGCGTAAAGAAAACTCCTACGGGAGTGCCAGCGTTTGTCGTCTTCGCTGCTTGGGTGCAGTCATGAAAATCTTGATAGGTCCATCCACTACTCAGGATTTGCCATGCGCTATTTGAAGATATTTGCCCAAGATGTGTTCGATAACGATATTCCCGACGTGGTCTATCTGGAGTTCTATGACGACTCCCAAGCCCGCGCGCTTGTCCACCGGGCGACGGCGTTCGATATCACCGAAAACGGCCAGTTCGACTGGGTCATTGCGGACGATCTCAATCAAGACGGTATTGTCGACACCGTGGACCGGGAGATGGCCCTTGAGTTTGCCCAGCTGTTTCTGGCATTCGAATGGTTCAGCCTCGACGAACCCTTCGACAAGTACCTGAAGGTATTTGCCGGGGACTTTGATAACAACGGGATTCCCGACACGGTGCGCTTGCACTTTCATCAAGGGGAAGGGGCGCCCCGAGATGAAACCATTGTCTATTCGGCGGCGGTGTACAGCGACGGTAATGGTCGGGGGAGCACTGTCTCGATCAACCAGGACGTCAACAATGATGGGATAGTCGACCGTCAGGATTCGGAACTGGTCAAACAGTTCGCTGCGCTGTTCCTCAAGTTTGCCTGGATCGACAGCGAGCACTGCTGAGTGTGCCTGTAGCCGATACCATCGGCTACAGGACTGCCATCACTTGGACAGGAAGCGCATCCCTTCCTCAAGCCCGCGCAGCGTCAGCGGGTACATCTGATCCTCCACCAACTCCCGCACAATCCCCGTCGACGCGGTATAGCCCCACGTATCCTTGGGATACGGGTTTATCCAGATCAACTTCTTGTATTTAGCCATGAAGCGCTGCATCCACACATAGCCCGGTTCTTCATTCCAATGCTCGACGCTGCCGCCGGCCTGGGTGATTTCATACGGCGCCATCGACGCATCGCCGATAAAGATCACTTTGTAGTCGGCGCCGTACTTGTGCAACAGGTCCTGGGTGGAAGTGCGCTCCGAGGTGCGGCGCTGGTTGTTCTTCCACACCGACTCGTACACGAAGTTGTGGAAGTAGAAATACTCCAGGTGCTTGAACTCGGTCTTGCACGCCGAGAACAGTTCTTCGCAGATCTTCACGTGGGCGTCCATCGAGCCGCCGATATCGAACAACAACAGCAGCTTGATGGTGTTGCGCCGTTCCGGGCGCATCTGGATATTCAGCAGCCCGGCATCGCGAGCGGTGTGGTCGATGGTGCCGTCGATGTCCAACTCTTCGGCCGCACCCTGGCGGGCGAACTTGCGCAGGCGGCGCAGGGCGATCTTGATATTGCGCGTGCCCAGTTCCACCTGGTCATCGAGGTTCTTGTACTCTCGCTGGTCCCAGACTTTCACCGCCTTACCCTGGCGCTTGCCGGCGTCGCCGACGCGAATGCCTTCCGGGTTGTAGCCGCCGGAGCCGAACGGGCTGGTACCGCCGGTGCCGATCCATTTGTTGCCGCCGGCGTGGCGTTCTTTCTGTTCTTCCAGGCGCTTTTTGAATTCCTCGATCAGCTTGTCCAGCCCGCCCAGGGACTGGATCTGCGCGCGTTCTTCATCGCTCAGCGAGCGCTCGAACTCCTTGCGCAGCCAGTCTTCGGGGATCAGCGCCTGCAGGTGGTCGTCGAGCTTTTCCAAGCCGTTGAAATAGGCGCTGAAGGCGCGGTCGAACTTGTCGAAATGCCGCTCGTCCTTGACCAGGATCGCCCGGGCCAAGTAGTAAAACTCGTCCATGTCGGCGAAGGTCACGCGCTGTTTCAGCGCGTTGATCAGGTCGAGCAGTTCGCGCACCGACACCGGGACCTTGGCGGCACGCATTTCATTGAACAGGTTGAGCAACATTAGCGATTACCGCGACGGCTCATGAACGCCAGACGTTCCAGCAACTGCACGTCTTGCTCGTTCTTGACCAAGGCACCGGCCAGGGGCGGGATGGCCTTGGTGGGGTCGCGCTCGCGCAGCACCGCTTCGCCGATATTGTCGGCCATCAGCAGCTTGAGCCAGTCGACCAATTCGGAGGTGGACGGTTTTTTCTTCAGGCCCGGCACTTTGCGCACATCGAAGAACACGTCCAGCGCTTCGCTGACCAGGTCTTTCTTGATGTCCGGGTAGTGCACGTCGACGATTTTTTGCAGGGTGGTGCGGTCGGGGAAGGCGATGTAGTGGAAGAAGCAGCGGCGCAGGAACGCGTCCGGCAGCTCTTTTTCGTTGTTGGAGGTAATGATGATGATCGGGCGCTTCTTGGCCTTGATGGTCTCGTCGATTTCGTAGACGTAGAACTCCATCTTGTCGAGTTCTTGCAGCAGGTCGTTGGGGAACTCGATGTCAGCCTTGTCGATTTCATCGATCAGCAGGATCACCCGCTCCTCGGACTCGAACGCTTCCCAGAGCTTGCCCTTCTTCAGGTAGTTGCGCACGTCGTGCACCTTGTCCACGCCCAGTTGCGAGTCGCGCAGGCGACTGACCGCGTCATACTCGTACAGGCCCTGATGGGCCTTGGTGGTGGACTTGATGTGCCAGGTGATCAGCTTGGCGCCGAAGGACTCGGCCAGTTGTTCGGCGAGCATGGTCTTGCCGGTGCCGGGCTCACCCTTGACCAGCAGCGGGCGCTCCAGGGTGATGGCAGCGTTGACGGCCAGTTTCAGGTCATCGGTGGCAACGTAGGCCTGGGTGCCTTCGAACTTCATCGGTCATTCCTCGAATTCATCAATGCCCGACTATACCGCGAGGCCCCGGCGACTGTGAACGCAGACGGGTTATTCAGTCTCTGAATGACCGGTCACGGCTCAATCCGCCGAGGGCTTGGGTTGTTCATAGCGCGCATTGAACGCCTGGATAAAACCATTGCGTAAAATCGCCAAAAATGCGGAGAACGCGCTGACATTTTGCTGATGCACGCTGCCACTGAGTTCCACGCGGGTAGCGAACTGGTTCTTGGACTGGTTTTTCAGCACCGTCTCGCTGGCGCCGACCACGGCCTCCCAGATCGAACGGAAGATGTTCTTGTCCTTGTTCTCGACGTCCTGCTTCCAGTCGAAGACCTCCACATCGCGCAGCAGTGGCTTGATGTACCCGGTCAATTGGCCTTTTTGCGCCTGGGCTTCGATCACCACGTCCCCCGTGCCGGCCTTGAAGTCGAACTTGCCATAGGCCGAGGCGAAGTCATTCATGCGCTTGAGCTGCAGGTCTTTGGCGCGGAAGCGGAATTCGAAGTCTTCGAAATTGTTCAACGGGTCAAAGGTGGCGGTCGCTTCCAGTGGCGCCTGCCCTTGCAGCAGGGCCTTGCCCTCGAACCGCGCGTCGCGTTTGCCTTTGATGTCCACCACGTTGGTAAGGTTGTAGAAACTGGCATTCACCGACGTCGCATTGATGTTCACCGGCGGGGTGGAACTGAAATTGTGAAAGGCGATCTTGCCCTCTTCGATACGGACCTCATTGAGGGTAATCGGCAACAGCTTGCGCAGTTGCTCTTGCCAGTCGGTGCCCTTACCGGTCTGGGATGCCTGCTTGTTGGCGCCACCGTCGACGAAATTGACCTCAGGCCTGACAAAATGCCCCTCGGCAACCACGGCGTGGTCGTACCACAGCGAGTGCCAGCTCACGGCGAATTCGATCAGGGGCGCCTTGACGAACGGCACGGGCACCTTGCCGTCCACCTTGACGATTTGCAGGCCATTGATCCGGTAAGCACCGCGCCATAAGGCCAGGTCCACATCGGCGACTTCGCCACGGTAGTCACCCATGTCGGCAAGCTTATCGTTCAGGTAATTGCGCACCATATAAGGCAGCGCGATGCTCACGGCCACCAGCACCACCACCAATCCGGCGACGGTCCATAGCGGCCAACTGTAGCGACGTTTCATGGGGCAGTTCTCCTTGCAGGTAGGAGATGGACTGTCGGGACGCGCGCAACGTTCCTCTGACTGGACGCTTGGCAACACGAGGCATACCCTTGGGGCCTTCCTGAAAATCGCCTAATAGGACCCGCCATGAGCCGCATTTTTGCAGACAACGCGCACTCCATCGGAAACACGCCCCTGGTACAGATCAACCGTATCGCACCCCGTGGCGTGACCATCCTGGCCAAGATCGAAGGGCGTAACCCGGGTTACTCGGTGAAGTGCCGCATTGGCGCAAACATGATCTGGGACGCTGAAAGCACCGGCAAACTCAAGCCGGGCATGACCATCGTAGAGCCGACTTCCGGCAACACCGGCATCGGCCTGGCGTTCGTCGCTGCCGCCCGTGGCTACAAGTTGCTGCTGACCATGCCGGCGTCCATGAGCATCGAACGTCGCAAGGTGCTCAAGGCACTGGGCGCCGAGCTGGTCCTGACCGAGCCGGCCAAGGGCATGAAGGGTGCCATCGACAAGGCCGGCGAAATCGTTGCCAGTGACCCGGCCACCTACTTTATGCCGGCCCAGTTCGAAAACCCGGCCAACCCGGCCATCCACGAAAAAACCACCGGCCCGGAAATCTGGAACGACACCGATGGCGCCGTGGACGTGCTGGTGGCGGGCGTGGGCACGGGGGGCACCATCACCGGTGTCTCGCGCTACATCAAGAACATCGCGGGCAAGCCGATCCTGTCGGTGGCTGTCGAACCAATGGTCTCGCCCGTCATCACCCAGGCCCTGGCCGGTGCAGAGATCAAGCCCAGCCCCCACAAGATCCAGGGCATTGGCGCCGGGTTCGTGCCGAAAAATCTTGACCTGTCGATGGTCGACCGTGTGGAACTGGTGACCGACGAGGAATCCAAGGCCATGGCCCTGCGCCTGATGCAGGAAGAGGGCATCCTCTGCGGTATCTCCTGCGGTGCCGCCATGGCCGTGGCCGTGCGCCTGGCCGAGAAGCCGGAAATGCAGGGCAAGACCATTGTGGTGATCCTGCCGGACTCCGGTGAGCGCTACTTGTCGAGCATGCTGTTCAGCGATTTGTTTACCGAGCAAGAAAACCAGGCTTGATTTATGTCAGCCGGTCAGCCTGGGCCTTCTGCATAATGGCCCAACTGTTTATCATGGCCGGCTGTTACGTCTGGTCTCCCGTCGCCGGGAGGCTGTTGGCCAGGCGCTTATTTCCAGGAGTTGCTGCATGACCTTTTCTTTGGCCGCCAAATTGTCGGTGTTGTTGCTGTTTATCGGCAGCACGCTGTATGTGCACCTGCGCGGCAAGGCCCGTTTGCCGATGTTGCGTCAGTTCGTCAACCATTCGGCGCTGTTCGCCCCCTATAACGCCTTGATGTACCTGTTTTCGGCCGTGCCGTCCAAGCCGTACCTGGACCGCAGCAAGTTCCCGGAACTGGACGTGCTCAAGGACAACTGGGAGGTGATCCGCGAAGAGGCCATGCACCTGTTCGACGAGGGTTACATCCGCGCCGCCGAAAAGAACAACGACGCCGGTTTCGGTTCGTTCTTCAAGAAGGGCTGGAAGCGTTTCTACCTCAAGTGGTACGACAAACCCCTGCCATCGGCCGAGGCGTTGTGCCCGAAAACCGTGGCGCTGGTGAGCAGCATCCCCAACGTCAAGGGCGCGATGTTCGCGCTGTTGCCGGGCGGCAGCCACCTCAACCCGCACCGTGACCCGTTTGCCGGTTCCCTGCGTTATCACCTGGGCTTGTCTACGCCGAACTCCGACGACTGCCGCATCTTCGTCGACGGCCAGGTGTATGCCTGGCGCGACGGTGAAGACGTGATGTTCGACGAAACCTACGTGCACTGGGTGAAGAACGAAACCGAGAAGACCCGCGTGATCCTGTTCTGCGACATCGAACGCCCGCTGAGCAATCGCGTGATGACTCGCGTCAACCGCTGGGTCAGCAAGCAATTGGGCCGCGCCACCGCACCGCAGAACCTCGACGACGAGCGCGTCGGCGGCATCAACCAGGCGTACGCCTGGAGTAAGACCTTCAGCGACAAGTTCAGCGGTGTGGTCAAGCAGTGGAAGCGCAAGCATCCGAAGGCTTACCGCATTGCACGGCCGGTGCTGGCGGTGGTGGTGCTGGTGCTGTTGTGGAAGTGGTTGTTCGGCTGATCTGAAGCGTTAAACGCGATCAAAATGGGGAGGGGGCTTGCTCCCGATGGCGGTGGATCAGTCATAGATGTTTTGACTGACATACCGTCATCGGGAGCAAGCCCCCTCCCACATTTGATCTCCAGCGACCCTTAGTTGGCGATCAACTGCCGCAGCACATAGTGCAAAATCCCCCCCGACTTGAAGTATTCCACTTCATTCAAGGTATCGATCCGGCACAGCACCTCGACCTTCTCGCTGCTGCCATCCTCGCGGGTAATCACCAGTGTCAGGTTCATTCGCGGCACGATCTCTACTTCGGTCAGCCCGAGAATATCGATCTTCTCATTGCCGGTGAGCTTGAGCGCCTTGCGGTTCTGATCCAGCTTGAACTGCAGCGGCAGCACGCCCATGCCTACCAGGTTGGAACGGTGGATCCGCTCGAAACTCTCGGCGATCACCGCCTTGACCCCCAGCAGGTTGGTGCCCTTGGCGGCCCAGTCGCGGCTGGAGCCGGTGCCGTACTCTTGGCCGGCGATCACCACCAGCGGTGTGCCGCAGGCCTGGTACTTCATGGCCGCATCGTAGATCGGCATTTTCTCGCCGGTGGGGATGTACAGCGTATTGCCGCCTTCCTCGCCGCCGAGCATTTCATTGCGGATGCGGATGTTGGCGAAGGTGCCGCGCATCATCACTTCATGGTTGCCCCGGCGTGAGCCGTAGGAGTTGAAGTCACGCGGCTCCACGCCTTGCTCGCGCAGGTAGCGGCCGGCAGGGCTGTCGGCCTTGATGTTGCCGGCGGGGGAGATGTGGTCGGTGGTCACCGAGTCGCCCAGCAACGCCAGTACGTTGGCGCCCTTGACGTCTTTGATCACCGGCAGCGGGCCGGCAATGTCATCGAAGAACGGCGGGTGCTGGATGTAGGTGGAGTCTTTCTGCCACACGTAAGTCGCGGCCTGTGGCACTTCAATGGCTTGCCATTGCTCGTCACCGGCAAACACTTCGGCGTACTCCTTGTGGAACATGCCGGTGCTGACTTGCGCTACTGCGTCAGCGATCTCTTTGCTGCTCGGCCAGATGTCCTTCAAATACACCGGATTACCCTGCTGATCGTTACCCAGCGGTTCGCTGCTGATATCGATGCGTACGGTCCCCGCCAAGGCGTAGGCCACCACCAGCGGCGGCGAGGCCAGCCAGTTGGTTTTCACCAGGGGGTGCACGCGGCCTTCGAAGTTGCGGTTGCCGGACAGCACCGAGGCCACAGCGAGGTCGGCCTTCTGGATGGCTTTTTCAATCGGCTCAGGCAACGGCCCGGAGTTGCCGATGCAGGTGGTGCAGCCATAGCCCACGAGGTCGAAGCCAAGTTTGTCCAGATACTGGGTGAGGCCCGCGGCCTTGTAGTAGTCGGTGACCACTTTGGAGCCCGGCGCCAGGGAGGTTTTCACCCAGGGTTTGCGCGTGAGGCCTTTCTCCACGGCTTTTTTCGCCACCAACCCGGCGGCCATCATCACGCTGGGGTTGGACGTGTTGGTGCAGGAGGTGATAGCGGCGATCACCACGGCGCCGTTTTTCAGGCGATAGGTCTGGCCTTCATATTCATAGTCGGTTTCGCCCACCAGGTCGGCGTTGCCCACGGCTACACCGCCGCCGCCTTCACTTTCCAGGCGGCCTTCTTCTTTGTTGGTGGGCTTGAATTGCAGGTCGAGGAAGTCACTGAACGCCTGGCCGACGTTGGGCAGGGACACGCGGTCCTGTGGGCGTTTCGGCCCAGCGAGGCTGGCTTCGACGCTGCCCATGTCGAGGGCCAGGCTGTCGGTGAACACCGGCTCCTGGCCAGCGTTGCGCCACAGGCCCTGGGCCTTGGTGTAGGCCTCGACGAGCTTCACGGTGGCAGCCGGGCGACCGGAGAGGCGCAGGTAGTCCAGGGTCACCTCATCCACCGGGAAAAAGCCGCAGGTGGCGCCGTATTCCGGGGCCATGTTGGCGATGGTCGCGCGGTCCGCCAGCGGCAGGTCGGCGAGGCCGTCGCCGTAGAACTCGACGAACTTACCCACCACGCCTTTCTTGCGCAGCATTTGGGTGACGGTCAGCACCAGGTCGGTGGCGGTGATGCCTTCCTTGAGCTTGCCGGTGAGCTTGAAGCCGATCACTTCCGGGATCAGCATCGATACCGGCTGGCCGAGCATCGCCGCTTCCGCTTCGATCCCGCCCACGCCCCAGCCGAGCACGCCGAGGCCGTTGATCATGGTGGTGTGGGAGTCGGTGCCGACCAGGGTGTCGGGGAACGCGTAGGTGCGGCCGTCCTCGTCCTTGGTCCACACGGTGCGGCCCAGGTATTCGAGGTTGACCTGGTGGCAGATGCCAGTGCCCGGCGGTACCACGCTGAAGTTGTCGAAGGCACTCTGACCCCAGCGCAGGAAGGCGTAGCGTTCGCCGTTGCGCTGCATTTCAATGTCGACGTTCTGCTCGAAGGCGTCGGCGTTGCCGAACTTGTCGACCATCACCGAGTGGTCGATCACCAGGTCCACGGGGGAGAGCGGGTTGATGCGCTGCGGGTCGCCGCCGGCCTTGGCCACGGCGGCGCGCATGGCGGCCAGGTCGACCACGGCGGGTACGCCGGTAAAGTCCTGCATCAGCACGCGGGCGGGGCGGTATTGGATCTCGCGGTCGGACTGGCGCTCTTTGAGCCAGGCGGCAATGGCCTTGAGGTCGGCGCCGGTGACGGTCTTGTTGTCTTCCCAGCGCAGCAGGTTCTCCAGCAGCACCTTGAGGGACATCGGCAGCTTATCCAGGTCACCCAGGCTCTTGGCGGCCTCGGGCAGGCTGAAATAGTGGTAGGTCTTGTCGTCGATTTCTAAAGTTTTAAGGGTTCTCAGGCTATCAAGGGATGACATTACATGACTCCTTATGGTCCGCACGGCTACGGACCTGACGGGACGAACAGAGCTTTCAAACTAGCCCTGTTTTCAGTAGCTGGCTAATTACTGGACTCTATGGACAGAACCAAGGTTCCGAACTCGGCTATCATGCGCGCGTTTTCATGACAGGCATTGCGATAGCGCAACGTCAGTTGAGTCACCAGGAGAGTCGATGAACACCCTTTTTATGCACTGCCGCCCGGGGTTTGAGGGCGAAGTCTGTTCCGAGATCGCGGAACACGCCGCGCGCCTGAACGTTTCCGGCTACGCCAGGGCCAAGACCGGCAGCGCCTGCGCCGAATTTGTCTGCACCGAGGAAGACGGCGCCCAGCGCCTGATGCACGGCCAGCGCTTTGCCGAGCTGATCTTCCCGCGGCAGTGGGCGCGCGGGGTGTTTATCGACCTGCCGGAAACCGACCGTATCAGCGTGATCCTCGCCCACCTGCGTGAATTCCCGGTGTGCGGCAGCCTGTGGCTGGAGATGGTCGACACCAATGACGGCAAGGAACTCTCGAACTTCTGCAAGAAATTCGAAGTGCACCTGCGCAAAGCCTTGTTGAACGCCGGCAAGCTGGTGGACGACCCGAGCAAGCCGCGCCTGCTGCTGACCTTCAAAAGCGGCCGCGAAGTGTTCATGGGCCTGGCCGAGTCGAATAACTCGGCGATGTGGCCGATGGGCATCCCGCGCCTGAAATTCCCCCGTGACGCGCCCAGCCGCTCGACCTTGAAGCTGGAAGAGGCCTGGCACCACTTTATCCCCCGCGACCAGTGGGACGAGCGCCTGCATGGCGACATGACCGGCGTCGATCTGGGCGCAGCCCCTGGTGGCTGGACCTGGCAACTGGTCAACCGTGGCATGTTGGTGACCGCCATCGACAACGGCCCCATGGCCGAAAGCCTGATGGACACCGGCCTGGTGCAGCACCTGATGGCCGACGGCTTTACCTTCGTGCCCAAGCAGCCGGTGGACTGGATGGTGTGCGATATCGTCGAAAAGCCGGCGCGCAACGCGGCGCTGCTGGAAACCTGGATCGGCGAAGGGCATTGCCGCGAGGCGGTGGTGAACCTGAAGCTGCCGATGAAACAGCGTTACGCCGAGGTCAAGCGCCTGCTGGAACGTATCGAGGACGGTTTCAAGGCGCGCGGCATTCGGGTGGAGATCGGCTGCAAGCAGCTGTATCACGACCGTGAAGAAGTGACCTGCCACCTGCGTCGGCTGGTGGATGTGAAGAAAACCAAGGCCCGCTAAACTGAGCGCCGGTTTCAGGAGTAGACAATGAGCGATATTTTCGACACCGCCGTTGATGGCACCCTCGACGCAACGGGCCTCAACTGCCCGGAGCCGGTGATGATGCTGCACCAGCACATCCGCGACCTGCCGCCCGGCGGCTTGCTCAAGGTGATCGCGACCGACCCGTCGACCCGTCGCGATATTCCCAAGTTTTGCGTGTTCCTTGACCACGAACTGGTGGATCAGCAGGAGCAGGCCGGTACGTACCTGTACTGGATCCGCAAAAAACTCGACTAACACCGGTCCCTGTAGGAGCGAGCTTGCTCGCGAAGGGCGTTAACGATGACGCGGGTATCCTGAAGGAACGCGGCGCTCTCGGGTTTTTCGCGAGCAAGCTCGCTCCTACAGAGGGACGCGTTGTGCTTATGCCTTGTTGGCGCGAATGCGCCGGCGTGCACTGCGCGCCAGGCGCACCAGCAACATCCCCGCCGCACAGCTCAAGCCCACGATCAGCCCTTGCCACAAACCACTCGGGCCGCTGGGTTCGCCCAACCAGTGGGTCAGCCCCAGGGCGTAACCCACCGGCAGCCCGACGCCCCAGTAGGCAAACAGGGTCAGCACCATGGTCACGCGGGTGTCCTGGTAGCCCCGCAGGGCGCCGGCGGCGGTGACCTGGATCGAATCACTGAACTGGAACAGCGCGGAAAACACGATCAGCGTCGATGCCAGGTGGATGACGATAGGGTCCGGGGTGTAGATCGCCGCAATCTGCTCGCGAAACACCAGCATCAGGCTGCACGACAGGCAGGCGTAAGCCAGCGCCGTGCCCATGCCGACCCCGGCGGCGAAACGTGCTTCACGCGCCTCGCCACGCCCCAGGGCCTGGCCGACGCGCACGGTGACGGCCATGCTCAAGGAATAGGGGATCATGAACACCAGTGAGCTGACATTCAGGGCAATCTGATGCCCCGACACAATGGTGGCGCCGAGGCTGCCGAGCAGCAGTGCGATCACCGCGAAAATGCTTGATTCGGCAAAGATCGCGATGCCAATCGGCAGGCCAATCCCCAGTACGCGCTTGATCACCGACCACTGCGGCCAATCGAAGCGCTTGAACAGTTCGCTGCTCTGGTAGGCCGCGCCCCAACGGGTCCAACCGGCCATGCCGAGCATCATCACCCACATCGCAATCGCCGTGGCCCAACCGCAGCCCACGCCACCCATCGCCGGCACGCCCAGGTGGCCGTAGATGAAGATGTAGTTCAGCGGAATATTCAACGCCAGCCCGCACAGGCCCATGGCCATGCTGGGCAGCGTACGGCCCAGGCCATCACTGAAACAGCGCAGCACGTAATACAGGGCAACGGCGGGCATACCGGCGGCGATGCCATGCAGGTAGCCCATGGTGGGGGCAATCAGGTCCGGCTCAACCTTCATGGCATGCAGGATCGGCTCGGCGCAGAGCAACAGCAGCGCGCCGATGATGCCGACCACCACGGCCAGCCACAAAGACTGACGCACCAACGGCCCGATTTCGCCGTAGTGGCCCGCACCGTAGCGTTGGGCGACTTTGGGCGTGGTGGCCAGCAGGGTGCCGGTCATCAGCAGGTACACCGGAATCCAGATCGAGTTGCCCAGGCCCACCGCTGCCAGGTCCTGAGGGCTGACGCGTCCGGCCATCACCGCATCGACGAAGCTCATGGCGGTGGTTGCCAGTTGGCCGACCATGATCGGCAGCGCGAGCGTCAGCAGGCCGCCCACTTCCCGGCTGATGCGGGCGGGGCGGGTGAGGGGGGCAGTGGCAGTGTTCACGTACGGGAGTCCAGTTAAGAGTGGCGCAAGGCCGCGGATTCTACGCCTTGACGTAACGGTCAGGAAAAAACCTGTGTTAGGGATTTGTAAGCGAGCTGCGAGGCCACCGCATATCCAGTGTGGGAGGGGGGCTTGCTCCCTCCTACATTGAAGATCGCATCCCTGTACACTGCTCATCCGCCAAAGGAGCCTGCCATGCTGATTGTTGCCGACGAAAATATCCCGCTGCTCGATGAGTTCTTCCATGGATTTGGCGAGATTCGCCGCGTGTCCGGCCGCTCCATCGACCGCGCCACCGTCGAACAGGCCGATGTACTGCTGGTGCGCTCGGTGACCAACGTCAACCGCGCCCTGCTGGACGGCAGCAAGGTGCGTTTTGTCGGCACCTGCACCATCGGCACCGACCACCTCGACCTCGATTACTTCAAGCAGGCCGGAATCCAGTGGTCCAGCGCTCCCGGCTGTAATGCCCGGGGTGTGGTGGACTATGTGCTCGGCAGCCTGCAGACCCTGGCCGAGATCGAGGGTGCTGACCTTAATCAACGCACCTACGGCGTTGTGGGTGCCGGTGAGGTCGGTGGGCGGCTGGTCAGGGTGCTCAAGGGGCTGGGCTGGAACGTGTTGGTGTGCGACCCGCCGCGACAGATTGCCGAGGAAGGGGATTACGTCAGCCTGGAGCAGATCATCGAGCAATGCGATGTCATCAGTCTGCACACACCGTTGACCAAGTCCGGCAATGGTTCCACCTGGCACCTGTTTGATCGCGACCGTCTCAACCGCCTCAAACCCGGCACCTGGCTGATCAACGCCAGCCGTGGCCCGGTGGTGGACAACGCCGCCCTGCGCGACGTGCTGCTGGAGCGCGAAGACCTGCAAGCGGTGCTGGACGTGTGGGAAGGCGAGCCCGAGGTGGACGTCGACCTGGCCGACCTGTGTGTATTGGCCACGCCGCATATCGCCGGTTATAGCCTTGACGGCCGGCAGCGCGGTACGGCGCAGATCTATCAGGCGTTCTGCGCGTACCTGGGGCAGGAACCGGGTATTCAGTTGAGCGATTTGTTGCCGCCAGCGTGGTTGGCCGAGGTGCATTTGAACGCATCGACCGACCCCGCCTGGGCGCTCGCGACGTTGTGCCGCAGCGTGTACGACCCGCGCCGTGATGATGCGGATTTTCGCCGTAGTCTGGTGGGAACAGTGGAGGAGCAGCGCAAGGCGTTCGACCTTTTACGCAAGGGCTACCCGGCGCGCCGCGAGATTGACGCTTTGAAAGTGCGCATCAACGGCGAGTCAGCGGTGTTGTCGAGAATTGTGTCCGCATTGGGCGCGGAAACCGTTTAAACACCGAATAAAAAACCCGGCCACCTGGGCCGGGTTTGAAAGAACGTGGCGCTTCAGCCTTGCTGGGCAGGCTTGACCAGTCGCTGTTCCAGCTCGCGGCACGCTTGCTGGATCATCTCTTCGGTAATCTGCACTTCGCGGCCCTGGGCGTCGATCACGGAGCAAGGCAATTGCTGCGGCTGGCGGATCACTTCAATTTTGGCATCGCTGCTATTTTGCAAGGTCATGGCCTGTCTCCTCATCAGGTTGTGTACCTACTCTGAACCCCCCGCGTGACCGCGCTGTTACAACTCCCTGCGAGATCACCGGTTCGAACGCTCACTCCAGCAGAAACCGCTACAAATTTCCAGTTGAACGTTAGACCGATAGCCTCTAGGGGCCAGCATCGGTGGGCATAATTAATCTGACTCATTGCTGTTACGAAAGTTGTTATTTGCCCAAGTTCCCCCAATGTGTGTGTACACGTTCCTCATCGGTGATGCCCTCCATGCTCTCAGTCCGTCAACGCCGCGCGATCCGCCTGGCCAGCCGCTTTGTCGCGCCCTACCGCTGGCAGGCACTGGGTGCCCTGGTGGCGCTTATCGTCACGGCTGGCATCACCTTGTCCATGGGCCAGGGCATTCGGCTGCTGGTGGACCAGGGCTTTATGACCCAGTCACCACACCTGCTCAACCAGTCCATCGGCCTGTTCATGGTGTTGGTGCTGGGCTTGGCCGTGGGCACGTTTGCGCGGTTTTACCTGGTGTCGTGGATCGGTGAGCGGGTGGTGGCGGACATTCGCCGGCAGGTCTTCAACCACCTGATCTACCTGCACCCGGGTTTCTACGAAAACAACCGCAGCTCGGAAATCCAATCGCGGCTGACCACCGACACCACCTTGCTGCAATCGGTGATCGGTTCGTCGCTGTCGCTGTTCCTGCGTAATGCCTTGATGGTGATCGGCGGCATCGTGCTGCTGTTCATCACCAACCCCAAGCTCACCAGCATTGTGGTGGTGGCGCTGCCGCTGGTGCTGGCGCCGATCCTGATTTTCGGCCGCCGCGTGCGCAGTTTGTCGCGCCTGAGCCAGGACCGTATCGCCGATGTGGGCAGCTACGTCTCCGAGACCCTCGGCCAGATCAAGACCGTGCAGGCCTATAACCACCAGGTGCAGGACGAACAGCGCTTTGCCGTGACCGTTGAAGAGGCGTTCACCACCGCACGCAAGCGCATCGCCCAGCGCGCCTGGTTGATCACCCTGGTGATCATGCTGGTACTCGGCGCTGTGGGCGTGATGCTTTGGGTCGGCGGCATGGATGTGATCAGCGGGCGCATTTCCGGCGGCGAGCTGGCCGCGTTTGTGTTCTACAGCCTGATCGTCGGCAGCGCCGTCGGTACCCTGAGCGAAGTCCTCGGTGAACTGCAGCGGGCCGCCGGTGCGGCGGAGCGCATTGGTGAGCTGTTGCAGTCGAGTAACGAGATCCAGGCGCCTGCCACTGGGGGTGTGTCGTTGCCGGAGCGCGTCAGCGGTCGCATGGAGTTGCAGGACCTGCGCTTTTCCTACCCTTCGCGGCCGGACAGCTACGCCATCGACGGCCTGAACCTGAGCATCAATCCTGGCGAAACCCTGGCGCTGGTGGGCCCGTCCGGCGCGGGCAAGTCGACGCTTTTCGACCTGTTGCTGCGCTTCTACGATCCTCAGCAAGGCCGCATCCTGGTCGAGGGCCAGGCGCTGACCGATCTCGACCCCCTGGACCTGCGTCGCCACTTCGCTCTGGTGTCCCAGAGCCCGGCGCTGTTCTTTGGCAGCGTCGAAGAAAACATCCGCTACGGCAACCCAACCGCCACCCGTGAGCAAGTCGAAGCCGCCGCCCGCATTGCTCACGCCCACGATTTCATCCTGCAAATGCCCGATGGCTACCAGACCCACCTCGGCGACGGCGGCATGGGCCTCTCCGGCGGCCAGCGTCAACGCCTGGCGATCGCCCGCGCGTTGCTGGTAGACGCGCCGATCCTGCTGCTGGACGAAGCCACCAGCGCCCTGGATGCCCAGAGTGAACACCTGATCCAGCAAGCGTTGCCGCAATTGATGCAAGGGCGCACCACGCTGGTTATCGCCCATCGACTGGCGACGGTGAAGAACGCCGACCGCATTGCGGTCATGGACCAGGGCAAGCTGGTGGCGGTGGGCACGCACCAGCAACTGATTGCGAGCAATCCGCTGTATGCGCGGTTGGCGGCGTTGCAGTTCAGCGACGCCGCAGAGGTTGCAGAAAACCAGGCCTAGCACGATCTATGTGGCGAGCGGGCTTGTTGTGGCGAGCGGGCTTGCCCCGCGTTGGGCTGCGTAGCAGCCCCCAAAAACTATCAGTTGCACCGCCACGACTGGCTCAGGAGCGCTTCGCACTCCAACGCGGGGCAAGCCTGCTCGCCACAGGGATGTGGTGCGTCATTGGTCGTCAAAATACCGCTCATGCCAATCCACCAGCGGCTGTGGCGAGTTGAGCTTTTGCCCGTAGATCACCGAATAAGACAGCACGTTCTGCACATACTGGCGGGTTTCGTCGAACGGGATGCTTTCCACCCATACATCGAAACTCAGGTGGTCCGCGCCACGTAGCCATTGGCGCACGCGGCCGGGGCCGGCGTTGTAGGCGGCGGAGGCGAGGACGCGGTTGCCGTTGAACTGGCTGTGCACCTGGCTCAGGTAAGCGGCGCCGAGCTGGATGTTTTTGTCCGGGTCCAGCACCTGGGCGGGTGAGGCCAGGGGAATGCTGAATTTGCGCGCGGTGTCCTTGGCGGTGCCGGGCATCAGTTGCATCAGGCCGCTGGCGCCGACACCGGAGCGGGCGTCGTCCATGAAGGCGCTTTCCTGGCGGGTGATGGCAAACACCCAGCTGGAATGCAGGCCACGCACCTTGGCTTCGCGCACCAGGGTGTCGCGGTGGGCCATCGGGAAGCGGATATCCAGGTCATCCCAGTACTGTGCCTGGCTGATGGTGCGGATTGCCGGGAAGTACCATTTCATGTCGTAGGCCAGCTTGGCCTGGGCGACCATTTCGTCACGGTTGAAGTGGCGGCTGACGTGGTACCACTCGCGGCGACCATCCACTATCTGACCACGGGCATAGAACTCAAGGGCACGGCGTACACCTGGGGTGTTGCGCACTTTGTTCATCAGCGCCTGGCTCATCAGCAGCGGCTTGTTCTTCAATTGGTACGGGGCCTTGGAGCGATCGGCGGCGAGGAAGCCGTAGAAGTCGCGTTCTTGCGCCAGGTTCTTGTACAGCACCAGGGCTTGCGGGTTTTTCGGCTCGGCCAGTTCCAGGCTACGGGCCTGCCAGTAGCGCCAGCGGTTGGTGGTGGCCAAATCCTGCGGGAGTTTGCGCGTCAGTTGGTAGGCATCTTCCCAGCGGGCCAGGCGCAAGAGCAGGCGCAGACGCCATTCGGACACGGTGTTGTCGCGCAGCTCGGGGTCGTATTTGGTCATCACTTCAAGTGCGCGCGGGTCGAAGCGCTTGGCCAGGGTCAGGCCGATTTCGCGGGCGATTGCCACTTTTTCGTCACGGGAGAAGTGCATGCTGCTGGCGTAACCGTCGAGCAGGGCCATGGCCTTGTCCGGATCCTGGCGTGCCAGGCGGCGCAGGCCCAGGCCCACGGCGTCAGACATCGCCTCAGTGGCCGGCAGGAAGCGCGACGGGTCGCTGAGCATGTCAGGCTTTTGCGCCACGTCCACCATCAGGCGGCCCTGGGCACCCAGGGTCGGCAGGGTTTTTACCAGGCTGTTGGCCAGCGGGTAATTGCGTGCTTCGGCGGCGAGTTTGGCGCGGTCCCAGATTTTTTGTTCGGTGAGTTGGCCGTCCGCGGCCCACTGGCCGAAGGTGGCATCACAGGCGGCCGGCTGGGATTTGCCGGTCATCCACAGTTTTTCGGTGGTTTTGTAGCCTTCAGCCTTCAAGTTGTGGGTCAGTTGGAACTGGCCATGCAGGCAGTCCAGCTCGACGAAATTGAGTTTGGGGTCGTAGTACTTTTCAAAGGTCTGCCAGTCGCCACGGTCGGCCAACCAGCGCAACCAGCGCAGTTTCATCCAGTTGGCCTGGGGCAGGTCGCCGTTCTTGGCGAGAAATTGTTCGATTTCCTCGTTGCTGGCGGTTTTCAGCCGGGCGGTCAGTTCGTCGTAGGCCAGGTAGGGTGTCAGCGGGTAGTCCGCCAGGGCCTGGCTGTATTGCATGTAGGGGCCGGTATCACCCTTGGCCAGGGCGCGTTTGGCTTCATCGTAATATTGACGTTGGGTGGTGAGGTCCACGGCCTGGGCGGATTGAACGGCGGTGGCGGAAAGAAGCAGACAAGATAAAAAGTTGAAAAGGCGACTGCGCATGAGACGTCCGTGCAGAGAAATCACGACTAGCACCGGCACCGCCGACACTGATTGCCCCTAGCTTAGCCTTTTGCCAGCGACCGGCGAAAGCTTTGCCAGTGGGTTCGTTCAAGTTCGCCGGAAATGTCCTACAGAACGTGTCGGCAGCGAAAATGCTGGCCGCATCCCACCCTCAAGTCAGGTAGAATGCGCGCCCAGTTTTTGGAGAAGCGTATGACCCTGCTCAAATTCAGCGATGTGTCCCTTGCTTTCGGCGCTATGCCGTTGTTGGACAAGGTGTCCTGGCAGATCGCCCGTGGTGAGCGGGTGTGCATCATCGGCCGCAACGGCACCGGCAAGTCCAGCATGATGAAGCTGGTAAAAGGCGACCAGAAGCCCGATGACGGCTCTGTCTGGCGCGCCCCAGGCCTCAAGATTGGCGAATTGCCGCAAGAACTGCCGGTTGCCGACGGACGGACCGTGTTCGACGTGGTTGCCGAAGGCCTGGACGGTGTCGGTGAGTTGCTTGCGCAATACCATCACCTAGCGCAGAACTGCGTCACCGAAGCGGACCTGGACAAGCTGATGCATGTCCAGCAAGACCTCGAAGCCCGTGACGGCTGGCGCCTGCAGCAACTGGTCGACAGCACCCTGAGCCGCCTGCAACTGCCGGCCGACAAGACCCTCGCCGAGTTGTCCGGCGGCTGGCGTCGGCGCGTGCTGTTAGCCCAGGCCCTGGTGTCCGAGCCCGACCTGCTGCTGCTCGACGAGCCAACCAACCACTTGGACATCGGCGCCATCGCCTGGCTGGAAGAAGCCCTCAAGGATTTCCAGGGCGCCGTGCTGTTCATCACGCACGACCGTTCCTTCCTGCAGAACCTGGCGACGCGCATCCTCGAACTGGACCGTGGTGGCCTGATCGACTGGAACGGCGACTACGCCAGCTTCCTGGTGCACAAGGAAGCTGCACTGTCCGCCGAAGAAACTGCCAACGCCCTGTTCGACAAGAAACTGGCCCAGGAAGAAGTCTGGATCCGCCAGGGCATCAAGGCGCGCCGCACCCGTAACGAAGGCCGTGTGCGTGCCCTCAAGGCCCTGCGCGTTGAGCGCAGCGAACGTCGCGAACGCACCGGCAAGGCCAATATCCAGCTGGATACCGCCGATAAGTCGGGCAAGCAGGTCATGGTGCTGGAGAACGTCAGCTTCCATCACCCGGATGGCCCGTTCCTGATCAAGGACTTCTCGATGGTCCTGCAGCGCGGCGACCGTATCGGCCTGTTGGGCGCCAACGGTACCGGCAAGACCACCTTGCTCAAGCTGATGCTCAATGGCCTGAAACCGACCAGCGGCACCGTGGAAGAGGGCACGCGCATCGACGTGGCCTACTTCGACCAGTTGCGCCATCAGTTGGACCTGGAAAAAACCGTGATCGACAACGTCGCCGAAGGCCGCGATTTTATCGACATCGACGGCCAGAGCCGCCACGTACTCAGTTACCTGGGCGACTTCCTGTTCAGCCCGCAGCGTGCGCGTACGCCGGTGAAAGCCTTGTCCGGGGGGGAGCGTGCGCGCCTGCTGCTGGCCAAGCTGTTCAGCAAACCGGCCAACCTGCTGGTGCTCGACGAACCGACCAACGACCTCGATGTGGAAACCCTCGAGCTGCTGGAAGAGGTCCTGCTGACCTTCAACGGCACCGTGCTGATGGTCAGTCACGACCGGGCATTCCTCGACAACGTAGTCACCAGCACCCTGGTCTTCGAAGGTGAAGGCAAGGTGCGTGAATACGTCGGTGGTTACCAGGACTGGCTGCGCCAGGGCGGCTCGCCGCGCTTGTTGGGCGTGACCGAGAGCAAGTCCGGCAAGGCCGACCTGACCTCCGCTGTGGTTGCTCCCGTGGAAGCTGCTGCACCGACTCAGGACGCTGCGCCGGCGGCCAAGAAGAAACTCAGCTACAAGCTGCAGCGTGAGTTGGAAGCCTTGCCGGCGGATATCGACGCCAAGGAACAGCAGATCGCCGCAGTAGAAGCGGAAATGGCTGACGCGGGTTTCTACCAGCGTCCGGCGGCGGAAACCGCCAAGGTCATTGCTTCCCTGGAGACGTTGAACCAGGAACTGGAAGTGCTGGTGGAGCGTTGGGCTGAGTTGGATGCCTGAGTGATCTACACGCAATAAAAAACCCGGTGTTCATCTGATGAACACCGGGTTTTTCATATGAAATGCGGTTCAAATGTGGGAGGGGGCTTGCGCCCTCCCACATTTGAACCGCATCGGTCTTACGAACTTTTTACCAGCTTCACCGCCAATACATCGCACGGCGCACCATGCAGCACATCATTGGCGGTGGAGCCCAACAGCAACGCCAAACCGTGACGGCCATGGCTGCCGACCACGATCAGATCACAATGCTCATCCTTGGCCAGTTGGTGGATTTCCTGGCGCGGCTGGCCGTAGGTGAGGTGGGAGTTTTTCTTGGTCACTTCCGGGTATTTGACGATCAGGCGGTCAAGGCGCTCTTTGGCCTGATCAAACTGCTGTTGCTGCAATTGGGAAAGGTCCATGGGCACGTCGCCGCCAAAGGCCATGGCCATGGGCTCCACGATATGCACCAGGGACAGTTTCGCGCCACTGGCGACGGCGAAGGCGCGGGCGCGCTTGATCACTGGATCGCACTCTTCGGTCAGGTCTACGGCGACCAGAATATGTTCGTAGGACATGGGGCGTTCCTCCAGGGGACTGCAATAGATTCAGTATGGCTGCTTTCAAGCGGATAGGGTTGCGTCGGGTCAAATCCGCTCATCAGAAAAATCGGGAGTACACATATGACGGTCTGGATAGTGGTGTCAATCCTTGTCGTGGTTCTGAGCCCTCTGGCATGGCTGCGTCCATCGCGCCATCAGAGCGGGCGCATGGCCCTGCGCATGGAGGCACGCCGCATCGGCCTGGCCATGCAACTGGCGCCCCAGGAGTGGCCGCACTGGCTCAAGCAGGAGCCGCCGAGCCCGTGTGCGCAGTACTGTCGGCCACGGCGCGGCAGTGCGCCGGCGCTCTGGAGTTACTGGCAGTTGGAGCCGGGGGTGTGGGTCAATCAGTGGCGCGAAGTGTGTGTCGATGAGAAGTTGTTGCCGCATTTTGCAACGCTGCCGGCGAATGTCTACAAGGTCGAGGCCGACAAGCAAATGATCGCCCTTTACTGGGGCGAGAAGGGTGAGGCGAGTGATCTGCTGGCCATTGATAAATTGCTCAAGACCCTGGCCTGATGCTTCAGTGTTAAACGCCAGGCAATAAAAAGCCCGAAAGCATCATCGGGCTGGAGTTGGCCAGGCAGGCCGGTAAATCTGTGTTTGCAACACCGGATGTTCATCCGGGCGCGTTACGGTTGTCGCTAGCCTAGCGGCATATCCGATCCTGTACAGCGGTTTCGCCTATATTTTCCATTATTGATTTCGTGAATATTTAAATATTGACGAATCGCGAGCCTGTGCCTGGGGTTCTGAAATGACTGGAAAGTCGCGTTTTTCCTAGCCTTTCGAGCGATTGACAATTGCTCGGAATTGGATGAAGGTGGCGTACCCAAATCAAACGGGCGTATGAATTGAGCGTTTGTCTGTCAGACCGCTCATACAGAACCCCGACTATCGCATTGGCGGGTGTGCCTGGCGGATTGGCCTGAGCATTGACGAAATTATCAATGTCCAAGCATAGGCCAGCGTCCAATGTGTACTGTTCAGCTTCCATATCGTGGAGATCAGTTGATGATTTACGAAGGTAAAGCCATCACGGTTAAGGCTCTTGAAAGTGGCATCGTCGAACTGAAGTTCGACCTCAAGGGTGAGTCCGTCAACAAGTTCAACCGTCTAACCCTGAACGAACTGCGTCAGGCCGTAGACACCATCAAGGCTGATGCATCGATCAAAGGCGTGATCGTCTCCAGCGGCAAGGACGTGTTTATCGTCGGCGCTGACATCACCGAATTCGTCGACAACTTCAAGCTGCCCGATGCCGAGCTGGTGGCTGGCAACCTCGAAGCCAACAAGATTTTCAGCGATTTCGAAGACCTCAACGTACCGACCGTTGCCGCGATCAACGGCATCGCGTTGGGCGGTGGCCTGGAAATGTGCCTGGCGGCGGACTTCCGCGTCATGGCGGCCACGGCCAAGATCGGCCTGCCTGAAGTCAAATTGGGCATCTACCCAGGCTTCGGCGGCACCGTACGTCTGCCGCGCCTGATCGGTGCCGACAACGCCATCGAGTGGATTGCCGCCGGCAAGGAAAACCGTGCCGAAGACGCGCTGAAAGTCGGTGCCGTCGACGCTGTGGTGGCTCCGGACAAACTGGCCGAAGCCGCGTTGAACCTGATCAAGGGCGCCATCAGCGGCGAATTTGACTACAGGGCCAAACGTCAGCCGAAGCTGGAAAAACTCAAGCTCAACGCCATCGAACAAATGATGTCGTTCGAAACCGCCAAGGGTTTCGTGGCTGGCCAGGCCGGCCCGAACTACCCGGCGCCGGTTGAAGCGATCAAGACCATCCAGAAGGCCGCGAACTTCGGTCGCGACAAAGCCCTGGAAGTGGAAGCAGCAGGCTTCGTCAAACTGGCCAAGACCTCGGCCGCCCAGAGCCTGATCGGCCTGTTCCTGAACGACCAGGAACTGAAGAAAAAGGCCAAGGCCTACGACGAAATCGCCAAGGACGTGAAACAGGCTGCCGTACTCGGTGCCGGTATCATGGGCGGCGGTATCGCCTATCAGTCGGCGTCCAAAGGCACGCCGATCCTGATGAAAGACATCAACGAGCACGGTATCGAACAGGGCCTGGCCGAAGCCGCCAAGCTGCTGGTTGGCCGCGTTGATAAAGGTCGCATGACGGCTGCGAAGATGGCTGAAGTGCTTAACGGCATTCGTCCTACGTTGTCCTACGGCGATTTCGGCCATGTCGACCTGGTGGTCGAAGCGGTTGTCGAGAATCCGAAGGTCAAGCAGGCGGTACTGGCTGAAGTTGAAGGCCACGTCAAAGACGACACCATCCTGGCGTCGAACACCTCGACCATTTCCATCTCGCTGCTGGCCAAAGCCCTCAAGCGTCCGGAAAACTTCGTCGGCATGCACTTCTTCAACCCGGTGCACATGATGCCGCTGGTGGAAGTGATCCGTGGCGAGAAGTCCAGCGAGCTGGCGATTGCCACCACCGTTGCCTACGCCAAGAAAATGGGCAAGAACCCGATCGTGGTCAACGACTGCCCGGGCTTCTTGGTCAACCGCGTGCTGTTCCCGTACTTCGGCGGTTTCGCCAAGCTGGTGAGTGCCGGTGTGGACTTCGTGCGCATCGACAAGGTCATGGAAAAATTCGGCTGGCCTATGGGCCCGGCGTACCTGATGGACGTGGTCGGCATTGACACCGGCCACCACGGTCGTGACGTGATGGCTGAAGGCTTCCCGGACCGTATGAAAGACGACCGCCGCTCGGCGATCGACGCGCTCTACGAGGCCAAGCGCCTGGGCCAGAAGAACGGCAAAGGCTTCTACGCCTACGAGGCGGACAAGAAGGGCAAGCAGAAGAAAGTGGCCGACCCATCGGTGCACGAAGTACTCGCGCCGGTCATCTACGAGCAGCGTGAGGTGTCCGACGAGGACATCATCAACTGGATGATGATCGCCCTGTGCCTGGAAACCGTGCGTTGCCTGGAAGACGGCATCGTTGAAACCGCCGCCGAAGCCGATATGGGCCTGGTGTACGGTATTGGTTTCCCTCCATTCCGTGGTGGTGCGCTGCGTTACATCGATTCGATCGGTGTGGCCGAGTTCGTTGCCCTGGCTGATCAATACGCTGATCTGGGCCCGCTGTACCACCCGACCGCGAAGCTGCGTGAGATGGCCAAGAACGGCCAGCGCTTCTTCGGTTAAGTGCCCAGACGACTAGAGCGAGAATATTTATGAGCTTGAATCCAAGAGACGTCGTGATTGTCGACTTCGGTCGTACTCCGATGGGCCGCTCCAAGGGCGGCATGCACCGCAACACCCGCGCTGAAGACATGTCGGCGCACCTGATCAGCAAGCTGCTGGAACGCAACGTCAAGGTCGACCCGAACGAAGTCGAAGACGTGATCTGGGGCTGCGTCAACCAGACCCTGGAGCAGGGCTGGAACATCGCGCGCATGGCGTCGTTGATGACGCAGATCCCGCACACGGCAGCCGGCCAGACCGTCAGCCGCCTGTGTGGCTCGTCCATGAGTGCGCTGCACACCGCCGCCCAGGCGATCATGACCGGCAACGGTGATGTGTTTGTGGTCGGTGGCGTGGAGCACATGGGCCACGTCAGCATGATGCACGGCGTCGATCCTAACCCGCACATGTCGCTGTACGCGGCAAAAGCCTCGGGCATGATGGGCCTGACCGCGGAAATGCTCGGCAAGATGCACGGCATTACCCGTGAAGCCCAGGATGCATTCGGCGTGCGTTCCCACCAGCTCGCCCACAAGGCGACCGTGGAAGGCAAGTTCAAGGATGAAATCATCCCGATGAACGGCTACGACGAGAACGGTTTCCTGAAACTGTTCGACTACGACGAAACCATTCGTCCGGATACCACCCTGGAAAGCCTGGCGGCCCTCAAGCCTGCTTTCAATCCGAAAGGCGGCACCGTGACGGCAGGTACTTCGTCGCAAATCACCGACGGCGCCTCGTGCATGATCGTGATGTCGGCGCAGCGTGCCCAGGACCTGGGTATCCAGCCGCTGGCGGTGATTCGTTCGATGGCGGTGGCGGGTGTGGACCCGGCAATCATGGGCTATGGTCCAGTACCGGCGACACAAAAAGCCTTGAAGCGCGCGGGCCTGACCATCTCCGATATCGACTTCTTCGAGCTCAACGAAGCTTTCGCTGCACAGGCCCTGCCGGTGCTGAAAGATTTGAAAGTACTCGACAAGATGAACGAGAAGGTTAACCTGCACGGCGGTGCGATTGCCCTGGGCCACCCATTCGGTTGCTCCGGTGCGCGTATTTCCGGCACTTTGCTTAACGTGATGAAGCAAAATGGCGGTAACCTTGGGGTTGCAACCATGTGCATTGGTCTCGGCCAAGGCATTTCCACCGTCTTCGAACGCGTCTAAGCGTTGAGTTGACGGAAGCCGGGGCCCAGTGCCCCGGTTTTTGTTTTTTGGAATTTTTAATATTTTTTTTCAACAAATTTTATAAGGGGCCAGAGCATGAAAGTCGAACCAGGGCTCTACCAACATCATAAAGGTCCGCAGTACCGCGTTTTCAGCGTGGCACGGCATTCCGAGACCGAAGAAGAAGTGGTGTTCTACCAAGCACTGTATGGCGATTACGGCTTTTGGGTGCGCCCCTTGAGCATGTTCCTGGAGACCGTCGAAGTTGACGGCGAGCAGGTCCCGCGCTTTGCTTTGGTCCAGGCCGAACCCAGTCTTTTTTCAGGGCAATAACGGCAGGCCGCGCAGAATGCTGCGCTTGACCTCACCTTGTTGCCACTATATATAGCGTTGCCGCGTCAGGCGCCAACTGCCTTTCACTTCTCGAATTCAGGAATTTTCCGATCCATGGGCAAATCGCTGGTCATTGTGGAATCCCCGGCTAAGGCCAAGACCATCAACAAGTACTTGGGCAACGAGTACGTGGTGAAGTCGAGTATCGGCCATATCCGAGACCTGCCCACCAGCGGTTCGGCTAGCGCCAGCAAGGAGCCTGCCGCCAAGCGCGGCAAGGCGGCTGCGGGCGAAGGCCCGGTGCTCACGCCTAAAGAGAAAGCGCGCAAGCAGCTGGTCTCGCGCATGGGTGTGGACCCGGACCATGGCTGGAAGGCCAAGTACGAAATCCTTCCGGGCAAGGAAAAGGTCATCGAAGAGCTGCGCCGGCTCGCCAAAGATGCCGACACCATCTATCTCGCAACGGACTTGGACCGCGAAGGGGAAGCCATTGCCTGGCACCTGCGGGAAGCCATCGGCGGTGATGACAGCCGCTACAAGCGTGTGGTGTTCAACGAAATCACCAAGAAAGCCATCCAGGAAGCCTTCTCCAAGCCGGGCGAACTGGACATCGACCGCGTCAACGCCCAGCAGGCCCGTCGTTTCCTCGACCGCGTCGTGGGTTACATGGTCTCGCCGCTGCTGTGGGCCAAGATCGCCCGCGGCCTGTCCGCTGGTCGTGTGCAATCGGTAGCGGTCAAGCTGGTGGTGGAGCGTGAGCGTGAGATCCGTGCGTTCAACCCCGAAGAATACTGGGAAGTCCACGCCGACCTGGGCACTGCCAAGGGCGCCAATGTGCGCTTTGAAGTGGCCCGCGAGAAAGGCGAGGCTTTCAAGCCGCTGAACGAAGCCCAGGCCATGGCCGCGCTGGAGAAGCTCAAGGCCTCCAGCTACAGCATCGTCAAGCGTGAAGACAAGCCGACCAGCAGCAAGCCGTCGGCACCGTTCATCACCTCCACCCTGCAACAGGCCGCGAGCAACCGCCTGGGCTTCGGGGTGAAGAAAACCATGATGATGGCCCAGCGTCTGTACGAAGCCGGCTACATCACCTATATGCGTACCGACTCCACCAACCTGTCGCAAGACGCGGTGGCGATGGCGCGCACTTATATTGAAAGCGAGTTCGGCAAGAAGTACCTGCCGGAGAAGCCGAACGTCTACAGCAGCAAAGAAGGCGCCCAAGAGGCTCACGAAGCGATTCGTCCTTCCGATGCCAACACCGAGCCAAGCAAGCTGAGCGGCATGGAACGCGACGCTGAGCGCCTCTACGAGCTGATCTGGCGCCAGTTCCTGGCTTGCCAGATGCTGCCGGCGCAATACCTGTCCACCACCGTCAGCGTAGGCGCTGGCGACTTCGAGCTGCGCGCCAAGGGCCGTATCCTCAAGTTCGACGGCTACACCCGTGTGATGCCGCAGATCGCCAAGCCAGGCGACGACGATGTGTTGCCGGACATGGCCCAGGGCGACACGTTGAAGCTGATCAAGCTCGACCCGTCCCAGCACTTCACCAAGCCGCCGGCGCGTTATTCGGAAGCCAGCCTGGTGAAAGAGATGGAGAAGCGCGGTATCGGTCGTCCTTCGACTTACGCGGCCATCATCTCGACCATCCAGGACCGTGGCTACGTCGCGCTGCACAACCGTCGTTTCTATTCGGAAAAGATGGGCGACATCGTCACCGAGCGCTTGTCCGAGAGCTTCTCCAACCTGATGGACTACGGCTTTACCGCCGGTATGGAAGAGAACCTCGATGACGTGGCCCAGGGCGAGCGCGACTGGAAAAACGTGCTCGACGAGTTCTACGGTGACTTTAAGAAAAAACTCGAAGTGGCCGAAAGCCCAGAGAGCGGCATGCGTGCCAACCAGCCGGTGATGACCGACATTCCGTGCCTGACCTGTGGCCGTCCGATGCAGATTCGTACTGCGTCCACTGGCGTGTTCCTGGGTTGCTCGGGCTACAGCCTGCCACCGAAAGAGCGCTGCAAGGCGACAGTCAACCTGGTGCCGGGCGATGAAATCGCCGCTGACGACGAGGGTGAGTCCGAGTCGCTGGTACTGCGTGGCAAGCACCGCTGCCCGATCTGCAGCACGGCGATGGATGCCTACCTGCTGGACGAGAAGCACAAGCTGCACATCTGTGGTAACAACCCGGATTGCAACGGCTACGAAATTGAAGAAGGTACCTACCGCATCAAAGGCTACGAAGGTCCGAGCCTGGAATGCGACAAGTGCGGCAGCGAGATGCAGCTCAAGACCGGCCGCTTCGGCAAGTTCTTCGGTTGCACCAACCCTACCTGCAAGAACACGCGCAAGCTGCTGAAAAGCGGTGATGCGGCGCCGCCGAAGATGGACCCGGTGAAGATGCCGGAACTCAAGTGCGAGAAGGTCAACGACACCTACATCCTGCGTGACGGCGCTTCGGGCCTGTTCCTGGCGGCCAGCCAGTTCCCGAAAAACCGCGAGACCCGAGCGCCGTTGGTGCTGGAGATCGTGCCGCACAAGGACGAGATCGATCCGAAGTACCACTTCCTGTGTGAAGCGCCTAAGAAGGACCCGGATGGTCGCCCAGCCGTGATCCGCTATAGCCGCAAGACCAAGGAGCAGTACGTGCAGACTGAAGTGGACGGCAAGCCTACCGGCTGGAAAGCGTTCTACGACGGTGGCAAGTGGAAGGTCGAGGACAAGCGCCAGGGCGCTTGATCCGCTAGTCTGTTAACGCTAAAAGCCGTCTGTATAGACGGCTTTTGCTTGCTGTGGGAACGAGGAGGGCGCCTGGTCCTCGCTCGCGAAGGTTGTTAACGATTACGCGAAAAACCTGGCACCGAACGGCGCTCTGAAGTTTTTCGCGAGCAAGCTCGCTCCTACATAGCCAGCATCACGCTTATTCGTTGTGGAGATTGCCGTTATGGCCAACGAACTCTATACCCGTACCAACCAGAAAATTTACTTCGCGGGTTTGTCCCTGGAAGCCCTTGGCCGCGCCGAGGAAGGGAAAGAGATGAACGCGATTGCGCTGGTTCAGGCCGGGCGTGAAGCCGCGTTGTTCCACCTGTATGGTGCGTTACTGGGCTTGTGTCATGAGATCGCCGGGTTCTACCGCTTGCCCCAGGCCGGTTCGCCCCGTGCGGAAATGATCATGAATCGTGAAGTGCTGGAAAGCATGGCGATCCCTGAGCTGGCCGAATTGGTGGAAATGGCCCAGAGCCCTGACAGCTGGGTCGCGCGTCTGTTGAAGGCCCACGCGGATATGTTTCAGCCGCCCCGTGTTCCCCATGTGCCCAAGGGCGACGTGACCCAGCCCTTGATCGTGGCGATTGCGTTGGAAGAGGAAGAGCCCAAGCCATTGAGTCGCGAAGAGTTGGAAGGCTGGCGCCAGGACCTGAAAAAGATGGCTTTGCGCTTTCGTGAAGGTTTGAACGAGTGCTGAACGCTGGTCGGATTCATATGGCACCGTTCATCAAGCGGTAAAGAAACCTGTTCAGATCCTCAACGAGGCCGGGCGGATGACTGATATAATCCCGGCCTTTCGTGGAGAACAGACTTTTATGCCGACGTCCTTTCTGGAAATTGTTGAGTTGCCTGACGGCCGAATTGAGCTGCGCCGGGCTGAGGACGAAGGTTCTCTGGTTATTCTGGATTTTTCCGAGGACGCCAAGGCGTTCCTGCAGGGCCAGCACGTGGAAGTGGCAAAAGCCATGTTGAGCGTTGGTGTGCAGATGGCAGGTCGTCTGGCCGAAGGTGAGCCGGAGAAGGAAGACGGGCCGCGCGTTCTTCACTGAGCCCTATAGGGTCAGGTTTGTTGTGGTTAGCAGGCTTGTGTGGTGAGCGGGCTTGTTGTGGCGAGCGGGCTTGCCCCGCGTTGGGCTGCGAAGCGGCCCTAGATAGATTAACTCGGTATATCAGGTATTCCACGGTGTCTGGTTTTGGGGCCGCTCCGCAGCCCAACGCGGGGCAAGCCCGCTCGCCACAGTGAGAGCATCGCCACAACAGGCCCCCTCCACAGGGACAGCCTGCCGCACACCGAATTACCCCAATCGAATATTCAAGCTCTGCGCATCGCCGGTACGCGCTGCGCTGATCAACTGCTGCTTGGCCGTTGCATTCAGCGGGTTGAGCCAGCTCACCACGGTGTGGCTACGGCCCAGGCGCAAGGCTTCACAGGTCAGTTGCTGGGCGCTTTGCGCACCACGAGGTTGCAGCAACAGGATGCGTTCGCGGTTAAGGCCGGCGTCCCTCAGCCAGGCCTGGGTCAGGCTGGCGGGCGGGGCGATCAGCGTCAACCAGCGTGCATCCTGCTCTTCGCTCAGTTCGCGAAGGATCGGCGCCAGCAGGCTCAGGCAGCTCCCGGCCGCACCGCGCAACGACAGCTCACTGAACGCCTCAGGTTCGGCGCTCCAGGGCGCCTCGACCGTTTCCTTGAGGATGGGCGCAAGAGGTTGGGCCATAAAGGCCTCGAACAGCGACAGTTGTGTGTGTTGTGGGGTGTGGACGAGCTGCATGATGCCTCCTTTAGCGGCGAATGACGCCGACGCTCAGGCCTTCGATCACCAGGTCCTGATCTTTCAGGTTCACTTCAATCGGGGCGAACTCAGGGTTCTCGGCCAGGAGCCAGACCTTGCTGCCTTCGCGCTTGAAGCGTTTGACGGTGACTTCATCGCCGATGCGGGCGACGACGATCTGGCCATTACGGGCTTCGCGGGTAGTGTGGACGGCCAGCAGGTCGCCATCGAAAATACCCACGTCCTTCATGCTCATGCCGTGTACCCGCAACAGGTAGTCGGCGCGAGGGTGGAAGAAGGTTGGGTTGATGTTGCAGGACTCCTCGACGTGCTGCTGCGCCAGGATCGGCGCACCGGCGGCGACGCGACCGATGATCGGCAATGTCGATTCGTCGGCCTTGGCTTCGAAGCCAGGGATGCGGATGCCCCGCGAAGCACCGGGGGTCATCTCGATCGCGCCTTTGCGAGCGAGGGCCTTCAGGTGTTCTTCGGCAGCGTTGGGCGACTTGAAACCCAGTTCCAGCGCAATTTCCGCTCGCGTCGGCGGGTAGCCGTTGTCATCGAGGCAGCGCTTGATAAAAGCCAGAATCTCAGCTTGGCGTGGCGTCAGTTTTAGCATGTTGATCGCTCTGTCTTTTTATACAGTGACTGGGATTATATACAGTGAACTGCGCTTGGCAATCATCCTTTTATGCGACTCCGCTGGACGGTCACTCGTGATCCGTCCTACAAGGTAGAGATAGCGCTGCCTACAGGCCTGGGTGGATGTGATTAAATAGCCAGTGAAAGAGCTGACTGCCCAGCCGGAAAACGGCCCCGCAGGCTTGACAAGACACAACCTGAAACGTATGTTTCAAACAAGTGTTTGTCAGGCGGAGTAGTCATGGCCCAGTCGGAAACCGTTGAACGCATTCTCGATGCTGCCGAGCAGTTGTTCGCGGAAAAAGGATTTGCTGAAACTTCATTGCGCCTTATCACCAGCAAGGCGGGGGTTAACCTCGCTGCGGTGAACTACCATTTTGGCTCGAAAAAAGCCCTGATCCAGGCCGTGTTCTCGCGCTTCCTGGGACCCTTCTGTGCCAGCCTCGACCGTGAACTGGAGCGTCGCCAGGCCAAGGCCGACCATAAGCCGACCCTGGAAGAGTTGCTGGAAATCCTCGTGGAGCAAGCGCTGGTGGTTCAGCCGCGCAGCGGCAATGATTTGTCGATCTTCATGCGCTTGTTGGGCCTGGCATTCAGCCAGAGCCAGGGCCACCTGCGCCGCTACCTGGAAGATATGTACGGCAAGGTGTTCCGACGCTACATGTTGTTGGTCAACGAAGCTGCCCCGCGTATTCCGCCTATCGAACTGTTCTGGCGCGTGCACTTCATGCTCGGTGCTGCCGCATTCAGCATGTCCGGGATCAAGGCGTTGCGTGCGATTGCCGAGACCGATTTCGGCGTCAACACCTCCATTGAGCAGGTGATGCGTCTGATGGTGCCGTTCCTTGCTGCCGGCATGCGCGCTGAAACCGGCGTGACCGACTCGGCGATGGCTGCCGCTCAATTGCGTCCACGCAGCAAATCCGTGCCGGCCCCCGCCAAGGTTTGACCGTCGCGGGTGGGCGAGGCCGCTTGCATCCGCTAAGCTAGCCGCCCATGCCGAATTCAGCTATTTACTCGCAACCTGTTGTTCTCACTGTGCCTGGTGAGGGCAACGGGTTGTGTGCGTTATTTAAGGAAGGTTTATGACTGCTGCCCTGCAAGGTTCTTTGATGGTCGACGTTGCCGGTACTTGGCTGACGGCCGAGGATCGCCACCTGTTGCGCCAGCCTGAAGTCGGTGGCTTGATCATTTTCGCGCGCAATATCGAGCATCCGCGCCAGGTGCGGGAATTGAGCGCGGCGATTCGCGCCGTGCGCCCTGACCTGCTATTGGCTGTCGACCAGGAGGGCGGTCGTGTCCAGCGCCTGCGCCACGGCTTTGTGCGCCTGCCGGCCATGCGTGCGTTGGCGGATAACCCCAATGCCGAATACCTGGCCGAGCAGTGCGGCTGGATCATGGCCACTGAAGTGCTGGCGGTCGGTCTCGACCTGAGCTTCGCCCCGGTACTGGATCTGGACTACCAGCGCAGCGCCGTGGTCGGCACCCGCTCCTTCGAAGGCGATCCCGAGCGCGCCGCCGTGCTGGCCGGTGCCTTCATCCGCGGCATGAACAGCGCCGGCATGGCCGCAACCGGTAAACACTTTCCGGGGCATGGCTGGGCCGAGGCTGATTCCCACGTCGCCATTCCGAATGACGAACGCAGCCTGGAACAGATTCGCGCCAATGACCTGGTGCCTTTCGCACGCCTGAGCAAGCAGTTGGCGGCGGTCATGCCGGCACACGTCATCTACCCTCAGGTGGATGCGCAGCCCGCAGGCTTTTCGCGCCGCTGGTTGCAGGACATCCTGCGCGGCGAGTTGCAGTTTGATGGGGTGATTTTCAGCGATGACCTGTCGATGGCCGGTGCCCATGTGGTGGGTGATGCCGCCAGTCGGATTGAAGCGGCGCTGACCGCCGGTTGCGACATGGGCCTGGTGTGCAACGATCGTGAGGCGGCCGAGTTGGCGCTGAGTGCGGCGCAGCGGATGAAGGTCACGCCTTCGGCTCGCATCGCGCGGATGCGTGGGCAGGCGCTTGCTTCGACTGACTATAAGCAGGATCCACGTTGGTTGACGGCCCTGACTGCCCTTAGGGCCGCTCAACTGATCGAATGATGTGTAGGGGGGGGCGTAAGGCGCGATTGGTCAGCGCTTTTCTTGCTTGTTCGGCAACGGCGCAAACAACGCTTCGATATCGTCGTTGCCCAACTGCCAATCCCCCGTCGTACGCCCATCCAGCACACCCGCCGCCAGGTCGGACTTTTCCTTCTGCAGGTGTTGGATTTTTTCCTCCACCGTGCCCCGCGCAATCATCTTGTAGACGAACACCGGCTTCTCCTGGCCGATGCGATACGCACGGTCGGTGGCCTGGTTTTCCGTGGCCGGGTTCCACCAAGGGTCGTAGTGAATCACGGTGTCAGCTTCGGTCAGGTTCAGCCCCACGCCACCGGCCTTCAGGCTGATCAGAAAAATCTGCAACTTGCCGCTCTGGAAATCCTTCACCGGCGTGCGTCGATCGCGGGTCTGGCCTGTCAGCAGGGCGTAGGCGACACCGCGTTTTTTCAGCTCGACTTCGATCAGGCTCAACATCGAGGTGAACTGGGAAAACAACAGGATCCGGCGACCTTCCTCAAACAGCTCTTCGAGCATTTCCATCAGGCTGTCGAGCTTGCCCGAGCTGCTGCCACGGGCGGGCAGGGTGGCGTCGTTGACCAGCCGCAGGTCGCAGCACACCTGGCGTAGCTTCAGCAGCGCTTCAAGAATGATGATCTGGCTGCGCGCCACGCCTTTGCGGGTGATCTCGTCGCGGACCTTTTTATCCATGGCCAGGCGCATGGTTTCGTACACATCACGTTGAGCCTCATTGAGATCGACCCAGTGAATGATTTCGGTCTTGGGCGGCAGCTCCGTGGCCACCTGCTCCTTGGTGCGGCGCAGCAAGAAGGGTTTGATCCGGCCGTTGAGGTGCTGCAATCGCACCTCACTGGCGCGCTTTTCGATGGGAACACGGTAGTCGCGGTTGAAGCTCTTGACGTCGCCCAGCCAGCCCGGCAGCAGGAAGTGGAACAGCGACCACAACTCGCCCAGGTGGTTTTCCAGCGGTGTACCGCTCAGGCACAGGCGCTGCCGGGCATTCAGCTCGCGCGCGGCCTGGGCAGCCTTGCTGGAAGGGTTCTTGATGTACTGGGCTTCATCGAGGATCAGCACATGCAAGGGCAGGGCGGCCAGTTGTTCGATGTCCTTGGGCAGCAGCGCGTAGGTGGTCAACAGCAGGTCGTAGTCTTGCAGGCTGGCGAAGTGTTTTTTGCGCGTGGCACCGTACAGCGCCAGTACCTTGAGCTGCGGGGTGAAGTGCGCCGCTTCGTCGAGCCAGTTGGGGATCAGGCTGGTGGGCATCACCACCATGCATGGCCGATCCAGGCGTCCGGCGATCTTTTCACTGAGGATATGCGCCAAGGTCTGTAGGGTTTTGCCCAGGCCCATGTCATCCGCAAGAATCCCGCCCACCTCCAGTTGGCGCAGCGACTGCATCCAGCTCAAGCCTTCCAACTGATAAGGCCGCAGTGTTGCGTTCAACCCTTCAGGCGCTGAACAGGTGAAATCCTTGATGTCCCGCAGGCGCTGGGCAAAGTTGCGGATCTTCTCGCCACCCTCCCATTGCAGGGGCAGGTCTTCCAGCGGGTTGAGGCGAATCGCATCGGCCTTGGCCAGGCGCAGCGTGGTGGTGCCGGCTTCCTGCAGGTAGAACTCACCGAGGGTGGCGAGCACCGGTTTCAATCGGCCGTAGGGTAATGCCACTTGCAGCGGGCCGTGACCGCCATTGGGCAGGCCGGGGATATTCACCAGGATCAGCTCATCATCGCGGCGGCGTGCGAGTTTCTCCGGGTTGAGGATCTCGGTGTGGGAGCGCATCAGGTTCAGCAGGATCGGCAACAGGCTCAGCCGCTCGCCGTTGACGATGATCCCCAGTTCCAGATCGAACCAATCGCGCTCTGGCCCTTCATCAACCGTGGCGTACCAATCGTCGACGGCGCTCAGGTCAAAGCCGAAGTCTTCGTCGATCTGCAGCTCCCAGCCCTCGGCCCGCAGGGTCGGCGATGCATTGAGGGTGAAGTTCAGCCAGGCACTGTCATTGACCATCTCGAACAGCTCGCCGGCGCTCTCCGGCAACGCCTTGCTCTGGCGCGTGGCGATCTTGAAACCGAGCAGGCGCAGTTGCTCGCGATAGGGCTGCTCCAGCTCGGGATGACGCTTGATGCGCAGGCTCTGGGTTTCCTGACGCACGATGATGTCGGTGTTTTTCTGCCCGCTGACATAGTTGCCCAAATAGTTGAACGACAGCGCCGCACGGTGCTGGATATAGCGCTGCATTTTGCCGTTGCGCGGTTCAAACGCGCTGAACTCGACGCTGGCCAGCCACAGGCGCGGCACGGGTACAACATCCTCCATCACCACCTGCGGCAACACCACACGGTTATCCAGCACTGCCTGGAGCTTTTCCAGCAGCTCGGCATCCTGGGCGGCTGCCGGGTAGGCCAGGGTTTCCTGGACCTTGAGCAGCACCGCCGCGATGTGTTTGCAGTTGGTGTGCACCGGGCAGGTACAGCGGCTGTCCACCAGGATCAGCGCGCCCTTGGCCGATTCACGCAATGAGATGGTCTGCCGGTAAACGTTGCTCCCCGAGCCTTCGCAACTGGCGATGATGGTGCTGTCGCCGGACTCGACGATGCGTACGCGGTTCTCCAGGGCGTAGCGTCGCCCGCGCTCCAGGCTTTGCTCTTTGAAGCGATTGGCCCATGAAGGGGCCAGGGGTTTGGTCAACGGCGACGTCAGGGGCATGGCGCTGGATCAGTCCTGAATGTCGGGCGGGGGGGCGCTGGGTGGTTTGGCGGTCAGCGACGTGATCTTGATCAGCAGTGCCAGGTGGCCGCCGTCCAGGTAGTTGAGCTGGTTGTTCTTGGTGCGCACGTCTTTCTGGCTCAGGTGTTCGCTGGCGACCACGCTGCCGTTGCTGTCGAACGTGTTGAGCCAGAAGTCCGCATCGATATCCGTGAAACGCCCCAATTGCAGGCTCAGCACACCCTCGATGGGAAACTGGCCGAACTGCTCCTGGCCGTCGGTGATCGCGATTTTGACCGGCTGCTCGCCGAGATTCTGTTCCCAGGCCTTGTGCGCCAGCACGGTGAAGCTGTTATCGGCGTTGAGTTTGTCGACGATATTGTTCAGGCGCGGCGGGCTCAGTCTGTCGCCCAATCGCTGCGCGCCTTCATCCCAGTTTTCCGGCGCAGCGCGGCTGTTGAGCGCCGGCTCCGCGTTCTGGCGTACCAGAATCATTTCCACCTGATACGGACTGTCGGCAAATGCCGAAGGTGCGAGTACCACCAACAATAGGCTCAGAATGCGGAACAGGCGCATTGGGGCATCCTTCAAACAGATTTCGGGATGAGGCGCTCGAATAACGCCTCCAATGTATTAAAGCGTTCTTCGGCGCGTTCCATCGGCACCATGAACTTGAACAGCGTAGCCCCTTCGAACTTGTAGCGGTTGGGCTGGCCCTGGATCAGCTTGATCAGCACCAGCGGGTCTACCGGGGTCTGCGCTTCGAATTCGATACGCCCGCCCTGCGGCCCGGCGTCGACTTTCTTGATCCCAAGCTGCTCGGCCTGCAATTTGAGCAGGGTCAGGCGCACCAGGTTCTTGGTCGGCTCGGGCAGCAGGCCGAAGCGGTCGATCATCTCCACCTGCAGGTCCTTGAGGCCTTCTTCGTCGGTGGCCGAGGCGATGCGCTTGTACAGGATCAGCCGTGCATGCACATCCGGCAGGTAGTCTTCGGGGATCAACGCCGGCAAGCGTAGGTTGATTTCCGGACCGCCGCCCAGGGGTTGATCGAGGTTCGGCTGCTCGCCCTTGCGGATGGCTTTCACCGCGCGTTCGAGCATCTCCATATACAAGGTGAAACCGACGGCCTGGATCTGCCCGCTCTGGCCATCGCCCAGCAGTTCGCCGGCACCACGGATTTCCAGGTCGTTGGTGGCCAGGACAAAACCGGCGCCCAGGTCCTGGGTGTTGGCGATCGCTTCCAGGCGCTTTTCGGCGTCTCCGGTGATCTGTTGGCGGGGCGGTGTCAGCAGGTAGGCATACGCCTGGTGGTGACTGCGCCCAACCCGACCGCGCAACTGGTGCAACTGGGCCAGGCCGAACTTGTCGGCCCGTTCGATAATGATGGTGTTGGCGCTTGGCACGTCGATGCCGGTCTCGATGATGGTCGAGGCGATCAGCACGTTGAAGCGCTTGTGGTAGAAGTCGCTCATCACCTGTTCGAGATCGCGTTCGCGCATCTGCCCATGGCCGATGGCGATGCGTGCTTCCGGTACCAGTTCGGCAAGGTCGGCGGCGCATTTCTCGATGGTTTTTACGTCGTTGTGCAGGTAGTACACCTGGCCGCCGCGCAGCAATTCGCGCAGCAGTGCTTCCTTGACCGTGCTTTTGTTCTGCTCCATGACGAAGGTGCGCACCGACAGGCGCCGCGCCGGTGGCGTGGCGATGATCGACAGATCGCGCATGCCCGACACGGCCATGTTCAGCGTGCGCGGAATCGGCGTCGCGGTGAGGGTGAGGATGTCGACCTCGCTGCGCAGGGCCTTGAGCTGTTCTTTTTGACGCACACCGAAGCGGTGTTCTTCGTCGATGATCACCAGGCCCAGGTTCTTGATCTTCACATCGTCCGACAGCAGCTTGTGCGTACCGATCACGATGTCGATCTTGCCTTCGGCGAGGTCGGCGACGGCGGCATTCACTTCCTTGGCGGACTTGAAGCGGCTCATCACTTCCACGCTCACCGGCCAGTCGGCAAAGCGGTCGCGGAAGCTGTTGTAGTGTTGCTGGGCGAGCAGGGTGGTTGGCACCAGGATCGCGACTTGCTTGCCGCCGTGTACCGCAATAAAGGCTGCGCGCATGGCCACTTCGGTCTTGCCGAAGCCCACGTCGCCGCACACCAGGCGGTCCATCGGCTTGGGCGCGAGCATGTCGGCGCGCACGGCTTCGATGGTGGTTTGCTGGTCCGGGGTTTCTTCGAAGGCGAAGCCGGCGCTGAAGGTGGCGTAGTCGGCTTTCGGGTCGGCGAAGGCATACCCTTCGCGCGCTGCACGGCGAGCATAGATGTCGAGCAGTTCGGCGGCGACATCGCGCACCTGTTCGGCGGCCTTGCGCTTGGCTTTCTGCCAGGTCTCGGAGCCCAGGCGGTGCAACGGCGCCAGGGCGTCGTCGCTGCCGGTGTAGCGGGCGATCAGGTGCAGGTTGGCCACCGGCACATAGAGCTTGGCGCCCTCGGCGTATTCCATGGTGAGGAATTCGGCGGCCTGGTTGTCGATCTCCAGGGTCTGCAGGCCGAGGTAGCGGCCGACGCCGTGGTCGATGTGCACCACCGGCGCGCCTTCGCGCAGTTCGGTGAGGTTTTTGATCACCGCGTCGTTGTTGGCGTCGGCGCGTTTTTCACGGCGGCGACGCTGCATCACACGCTGACCGAACAGCGGGCTCTCGGCGATCAGCGCGAGTGCCGGGTCATCCAGCAGCAGGCCTTCGTCCAGCGGCGCGATGGTGATCGCCAGGCGTTCTTTGCTGGCGACAAAATCCGGCCAGCTGTCGACGGTTTTCGGCCGCAGCTTCAGGCGTTCCAGCAGTTCCAGCAGCACTTCACGGCGCCCGGCGGACTCGGCGGTGAACAGTACGCGACCGGGGAAGTCGCCGAGGAAGTTCGAGAGGGCTTCCAGTGGTTGCGTGGCTTTGGCCTGGATCGCCAGGTCCGGCAGCGTTCCCGCCGGGAAACGCTCGCGGCCGCTGCCGGCGTCCACGTCCTGTTGGCTGGCGACCACGCGCGGCCAGTTTTTCAGGCGGGCGAAGCAGTCTTCCACCGGCAGGAACAGCTCGGCGGGCGGCAATAAAGGCCGTGAAGGATCGACGCGGCGCTCTTCATAGCGGTTGCGCACGTCGTTCCAGAAGTTTTCTGCCGCTTGCTCGATGCCCGGCAGCGAGAACACTTGGGTGTCCTGGGGCAGGTAATCGAACAGGGTGGAGGTTTCGTCGAAGAACAGCGGCAGGTAATACTCGATACCGGCCGGAGTAATCCCGCTGCTCAAGTCCTGGAAGATCGGGCAGCGGCGGAAGTCGACATCAAAGCGTTCACGGAAGCGCGCCTTGAAGCGCGTGACCGCGTCTTTTTGCAGCGGAAATTCCCGCGCCGGCAGCAGCTTGATCGACTCGACTTTGTCGATGGAACGCTGGTTTTCCGGATCGAAGGTGCGCAGGGTCTCGATTTCGTCATCGAACAGGTCGATGCGGTACGGCAACTTGCTGCCCATCGGGAACAGGTCGATCAGTGCACCACGCACGGCGAACTCGCCGTGCTCATACACCGTGTCAACGCAACGGTAGCCGCTGGCTTCCAGGCGCGTGCGCATCTGTTCCACGTCGAGCTTCTGGCCAATATTCAGCACCAGGCTGCTGCCCAGCAGGAACTTGGTCGGCGCCAGGCGGTGCAGGGCGGTGGTGATCGGCACCACCAGCACACCGTGGGCCAGTTCCGGCAGGCGGTAAAGGCTGGCGATACGCTGGGAGATGATGTCCTGGTGCGGCGAGAACAGGTCGTAGGGCAGGGTTTCCCAGTCGGGAAAATGCAGCACCGGCAAATCGGGGGCGAAGAAGCTCAGCTCCTGCTCCAACCGTTCGGCGCTTTGGCTGTCGGCGGTGAGCAGCAGGGTAAAGCGCTTGGCTGCGCTGGCAGCCTCGGCAATGGCCAGGCTCAGGGCGGCACCGGGCAGGTTGCCCCAGTGCTGTTTACCTGCCGCGGCAGGGAGAAGCGGTAGACGCAGAACGGGCACGGAAGGTTGAGCTCCAAGCGTTGCGACAAAGTCGGTAATTGTAACGGCCCGAGGTGCCGCCTGTCAGTTGCTGACTGAGCCTATTACGGTTTGTAGGAAATGTAGTGGCTAAGACAAACAAAGCGGCCTTTTGACTCATTATGTAGTGCCGTTTTGCACGGATGTTTCGGAGGGTTACGGACAAGTTGGCGGCACTGCGCCATTGGTGGCCTTCTGAAACCCGCGTGTTTCCTGGCTTGTAGCGGGGTGGTATTTTTTTGCAAGGGCTTTTTGTTGGGCTTGGCGCATTGCTCAACGGGCGGTCGGACGACATAATGTAGCCCCTTTTTTCAGCCCCTACATGTGGAAGGTTCCCGTGACTCAGAAGCCCGACCAGTGTCTTGGTGAATGGATCGACCGTGAAGCACTCGCAGAAGCGATGATCCCGCTTATCGGTCAGCTGTACCGCAATAACAATGTGGTGAGCTCGATCTATGGCCGCAGCCTGATCAACCAATCAGTCATCGCGATTCTCAAGGCGCATCGCTTTGCTCGCCATCGTTCTGCCGACGACAGCGAACTCTCCGTCCACGAAACATTCCCCCTGCTCAAGGCCATGAGCGAGCTCAAGCTCGGCGCGGCCTCGGTAGACCTGGGCAAGCTGGCCTACAAATTCCGCAAGGAAGGTGCCGGCCGCAGCGCCGAGCAGTTCGTGCGTGAAGAAATGGCCGATGTGGTTGGCCAGCAAAACGCCGCTGCCCGCAAAGGCACCGATGTTATCCTGTACGGTTTCGGTCGTATCGGCCGCCTGCTGGCGCGCATCCTGATCGAAAAAACCGGTGGCGGCGACGGCCTGCGCCTGCGCGCCATCGTCGTGCGCAAAGGCGCCGAGAACGACCTGACCAAACGTGCCAGCCTGCTGCGCCGCGATTCGGTACACGGTCCGTTCAACGGCACCATCGTCATTGACGAAGAAAACAACACCATCACCGCCAACGGTAACCTGATCCAGGTGATCTACGCGAAGAACCCGACTGAGGTGGATTACACCCAGTACGGCATCAAGGACGCCCTGCTGGTGGACAACACCGGCGTATGGCGTGATGCCGAAGGCCTGGGCCAGCACCTGACCTGCCCGGGTATCGACCGCGTCGTGCTGACCGCGCCTGGCAAAGGCAAGCTCAAGAACATCGTCCACGGCATCAACCACGGCGAAATCACCGCTGACGACAAGATCGTGTCCGCCGCTTCCTGCACCACCAACGCCATCGTGCCGGTGCTGAAGGCTGTGAATGACAAGTTCGGCATTGTTAACGGCCACGTTGAAACCGTTCACTCGTACACCAACGACCAGAACCTGATCGACAACTTCCACAAGGGCGATCGCCGTGGTCGCAGCGCCGCGCTGAACATGGTCATCACCGAGACCGGTGCTGCCACCGCCGCTGCCAAGGCCCTGCCTGAGCTGGCCGGCAAGCTGACCGGTAACGCGATCCGTGTGCCGACGCCGAACGTGTCGATGGCCATTCTCAACCTGAACCTTGAGAAAGCTGCTACCCGTGAAGAGATGAACGAGTACCTGCGCTACATGGCGCTGCACTCCGATCTGCATAAGCAAATCGACTTCGTCAACTCGCAGGAAGTAGTGTCCACCGACTTCGTTGGCTCGCGCCACGCCGGTGTGGTGGACGCGGAAGCGACCATTACCCAGGACAATCGCGTTGTACTGTACGTCTGGTACGACAACGAGTTCGGCTACAGCTGCCAGGTGGTTCGCGTGATGGAAGACATGGCTGGGGTCAACCCGCCGGCGTTCCCGCGCTAAGCCTTTGCACTGAATGAGAAAGCCCCGACTGGTTCGGGGCTTTTTTATGGCTGCTGGTTTTGTGTTGTCGAGCAGGGCCTCATCGGGAGCAAGCTCCCTCCCACATTTGAATGTATTCACAAGTCGACACGTGGGAGGGGGCTAATGCCCGTCAGTTAAGGCTTTTTGTAGGAGCGAGCTTGCTCGCGAAAAACTCACAGGCTCCGCGTTCATTCAGGAAGCACGCGTTATCGTTGACGTTTTTCGCGAGCAAGCTCGCTCCTACAGGAGGCGATGTGCGCTTAACTGACTGGCATTAGGGCTTGCCCCCGATAGCGATCGTTCAGTGGATGCATACTCATTTCAGCAGTTTGCCGCGCAAGTCATCGGACAAGCCCTTCGGCGCCAGCCAGATGCCCAGGTAGGCCCTTGCCAGCGCGTCGTTGCGGCTGCTGAACACCACCTGCCCATTGATCTCCAGATTCAGGCCACGGCCCGGGCGAAAGTCCAGGGCGTAGCGATCACCGCTGCGGATGTTACGAAAGCTGGCGTGCAACTGGTCGACTTCGGGCTTCAGGCGAGGGCTGGCTTGCTGGCGCTCCAAGGTGGCCGTCGCCGCCTTGATCACATCGTTGCGGTCGATGTCGCGAAAGTAATACAGCACAAGGCGCAGCGGCTGTTGCGAGTTCCATGCTTGCCTGACGCTCACATTCTGCGGGGCATACAACGCAGCCGCGTACACATCCGCCCAGAGGTAGGTGAACACCGTCTGGTTTTTCAGCGCCAGTTCATGGGTTTGTGCAGGAAAATCGGCTTGCCGGAGCCGGTCTGCCTCACTCGCCTGCACCACAAGCGAAAAAATCATCATTAAACAGAAAACGACATGCCGCATAATGGCTCGTCCTGCAAAGGTGCGTGTCAGCAGTGTAATGCCAGTTTCCTGTTCCTGTAGTAAAGGCAAAACTGGCCTACGACGCGACCAAGGGTTAATGTGCGCGGCGTTGAGCCTTATATAGACTGTGCCCCGGTTCACACACTTGAGCCAAATTGTCCTTCATGACCGCTGGCCGCGGCATGATTTAGCCAGGCGCCCAACCGTGCGCCTGGCCTGTTCTGAGGAGTACGCATGGCTGTCTACAACTACGACGTGGTGGTACTGGGTTCCGGCCCGGCTGGAGAAGGTGCGGCGATGAACGCCGCGAAGGCAGGGCGCAAGGTGGCGATGGTCGATAGCCGTCGCCAGGTCGGCGGTAACTGCACCCACCTGGGTACCATCCCGTCCAAGGCTTTGCGTCACTCGGTGCGCCAGATCATGCAGTTCAACACCAACCCGATGTTCCGGGCCATTGGTGAGCCGCGCTGGTTCTCGTTCCCGGACGTGCTGAAAAGCGCCGAGAAGGTGATCTCCAAGCAGGTGGCTTCGCGCACCGGTTACTACGCGCGTAACCGTGTCGACCTGTTCTTCGGCACCGGCAGCTTCGCCGACGAGCAAACCGTCGAAGTGGTGTGCGCCAACGGCGTGGTCGAGAAGCTGGTGGCCAAGCACATCATCATTGCCACCGGTTCGCGCCCGTATCGTCCAGCGGATATCGATTTCCACCACCCGCGTATCTACGATAGCGACACCATCCTCAGCCTGGGCCACACCCCGCGCAAACTGATCATCTACGGCGCCGGTGTGATCGGCTGTGAATACGCCTCGATCTTCAGCGGCCTGGGTGTACTGGTGGAGCTGGTGGACAACCGCGACCAGTTGCTGAGCTTCCTCGACTCGGAAATTTCCCAGGCGCTGAGCTACCACTTCAGCAACAACAACATCACCGTGCGTCACAACGAAGAGTACGAGCGGGTCGAAGGCCTGGACAACGGTGTGATCCTGCACCTCAAATCCGGCAAGAAGATCAAGGCCGACGCCTTGTTGTGGTGCAACGGTCGTACCGGCAACACCGACAAGCTGGGTATGGAAAACATCGGGGTCAAGGTCAACAACCGTGGCCAGATCGAAGTCGACGAGAACTATCGCACCTGCGTGACCAACATCTACGGTGCCGGTGACGTGATCGGCTGGCCAAGCCTGGCCAGTGCGGCGCATGACCAGGGCCGTTCGGCCGCTGGCAGCATCGTCGACAATGGCAGCTGGCGTTATGTGAACGACGTGCCGACCGGGATCTACACGATTCCCGAGATCAGCTCGATCGGCAAGAACGAGCACGAACTGACCAAGGCCAAGGTGCCTTATGAAGTCGGCAAGGCGTTCTTCAAGAGCATGGCGCGTGCGCAGATCGCCGGTGAGCCGCAAGGCATGCTGAAGATCCTGTTCCACCGCGAAACCCTGGAAGTCCTCGGCGTGCATTGCTTCGGCTACCAGGCTTCGGAGATCGTGCACATCGGCCAGGCGATCATGAACCAGCCGGGCGAGCAAAATACCCTCAAGTATTTTGTGAATACCACGTTCAACTACCCGACCATGGCTGAAGCCTATCGGGTAGCGGCCTACGACGGCCTCAACCGGCTTTTTTGAGCGGCTCCGGCCGGTGGCCTGAGCCGGCCGGGGAGACCGATTTCAGTAATTCTCGAGGGTGGCAGTGGCCAAACCGGGAAAGTCTGTAATCAGGCTATCTACGCCGAAGTCGGCGAGCCTGCGCATCAGCGCAGGTTCGTTGACAGTCCACACGGATACATGCAGGCCCTGGCGCTGGGCTTTTTCCAGACGCTCGGGGGTGCACAACGTCCAATTCAATGCCAGAAACTCACAGCCGTAGTTCTGCGCGACCTTCAGTGGGTCGAGCCAGGCATATTCGGCGACCAGCCCGCGTGACAGGTCGGGGGTGAGTTCAACCGCCGCTTTCAGCACTTCCCGCGAGCTTGAGGTCACCGTGACCTTGTCCATCAGGCCGAAACGCACGGCCATCTCACGGATTGCCAGCACGGTGGTCGCGGCGCGGGTGCGCGAGGCGCTTTTGACTTCCAGTTGCCAGTGATCGAAGTCGCACTGTTCGAACAGTTCTTCCAGGCGCGGAATCGGGCAAGGCTTGACCCAGCCCGGGCCGCCTTTGCGCGCGTCCATCTTCACCAGGTCTGCCGCTGAATACTCGACGACTTTGCCGCGTCGGTCGGCGGTGCGCTTGAGGGTCGGGTCGTGGATGACCATCAGCTCGCCGTCCATGGACAGGTGCAAATCCAGTTCGCAACGGCGTACACCGTGCTTGAGGCACTCCTGGAAGCTGGTCAGGGTGTTTTCCGGTGCTTCGCCTTTGGCACCGCGGTGGCCGTAGATCAGGGTCACAGTTGCTCCTTTACGCCAGGTTGTCTGGCGGGGTAAATACGAATTCAGGTGTCTTGGGCGTCGCTCTGTTCCCGCGCCAGGCGCCGTTCCTGCGCCTGTTTCTGCAGGATGTAGCGCGCCAGCAGCTGGCGTTGGGCATCGGTCATGGCTTCGAATTCCGTGCCGATGTCGAAGCCTGTGCCCTTGGGATCGCAATGGGTGACCCGCGCGCGCAACAGCAGGCCGAGGGCCTGGGGCATCAGCACCAGCTTGACCGCCAGGTGCGCACCGACAGTCAGGACGGTGGGGTGTTGGAAATCGATGCCGCCTTCGGAAATGATCACCGGTTGCGGGGCGCCGACCTCATCCAGCAGGCCGCGCGCCATGATCTGGCTGAGCAGGTCCACACGTTTGTTCTGGACTCGCAGGAAGGCGGCGAGGGTACGATCCTTCTCGCTGAGCTGGCGCAACAGGTGCTGGGCTTCGAACTCGCTCAGGTGCAGTTCGCTGAGCAGATTGAAGAGTGGGGAATCATCCAGCAACACTTCCTTGCTCGCCGCTTCGGGGGCAGACAGGCTTTTGATTTGGAGTGCGATCATGTCGTCGATACGGTAGTATTCGCGGCGCTCTTCTTCATCTAATGTCGACATGGCGAACCCCAGGTAACGGTAATGGTCTGAGTGTAAAGCTGCTTACCAGACCCCGCCACCGGGACGTCTTCTTTTCCTCCGAACAAGCCCCGACATGTTCAGACCTCTCTTCGTATTTATCGGCACGCGTTATACCCGTGCAAAACGTCGCAATCATTTTGTGTCGTTCATTTCCTTGACCTCGATGATCGGGCTCGCCTTGGGCGTGGTCGTGATGATCGTGGTGCTGTCGGTGATGAACGGTTTCGATCATGAGATGCGTACCCGCGTGCTGGGCATGGTGCCCCACGCGACCATCGAGGGTGATGCGCCCATCAGCGACTGGCAAAGCCTGGCCGCCAAGGTCAAGCAGAACCCCAAGGTCGTGGCCGTCGCGCCGTTTACCCAGATGCAGGGGCTGCTGACCAATGACGGCAAGGTGCAGAAGATCCTGCTCAATGCCATCGACCCGGCCCAGGAACGCAACGTCTCGATCATCGACAAGTTCATGTTGCAGGGCAAACTCGACGATCTGGCGCCCGGCAGCTTTGGCATCGTCATCGGTGACAAGGCAGCGGCCAAGCTCGGCGTGGGCATCGGCGACAAGCTGACCTTCGTCGCCCCGGAAGTCACCGTGACGCCGGCCGGTATGTTTCCGCGCATGAAGCGCTTTACCGTGGTCGGCACCTTCCACGTCGGCGCCGGCGAGATCGACGGCTACCTTGGCCTGACCAACCTCACCGACCTGGCCCGCCTGCATCGCTGGCAGCCGGACCAGGTGCAGGGCCTGCGCCTCAAGTTCAACGACCTGTTCGACGCCCCGCGCGGCGCCTGGGAAATCGCCCAGCACCTGGGTGAAAGCCAGTACTACGCCCGCGACTGGACCCGTACCCACGGCAACCTGTACCAGGCCATCCGTATGGAAAAAGCCATGATCGGCCTGCTGTTGCTGCTGATCGTCGCGGTCGCGGCCTTCAACATCATCTCCACGCTGGTGATGGTGGTGAATGACAAGAAAGGCGACATCGCCATCCTGCGTACCCTGGGCGCCACGCCGGGGCAGATCATGGCGATCTTCATGGTGCAGGGCACCGTGATTGGCGTGGTCGGCACCTTGATCGGCACGGCGGTAGGCATCTTGGCCGCGCTGAACGTCAGCGCCGCCATCGCCTTGCTTGAAAAGGTGATCGGCCACAAGTTCCTCAACGCCGACGTCTACTTCATCGATTACCTGCCGTCCCAGGTGCAAGCCCAGGACGTGCTGATGGTCGGCGGCGCCGCGTTGGTCCTGAGTTTCCTTGCCACCCTGTATCCAGCCTGGCGCGCGGCACGTACCCAGCCAGCACAGGCCTTACGTTATGAGTGAATCGGGCATGAGTGAAAAAGCAATCCTGAGCTGCCGCAACCTGGGCAAATCCTACGAGGAAGGCCCGGAGTCGGTTGTGGTGCTGTCCAACCTGCAACTGGAACTGCATCCCGGCGAGCGCGTGGCGATCGTCGGCAGTTCCGGTTCGGGCAAAAGTACCTTGCTCAACCTGTTAGGTGGCCTCGATACGCCGTCCCAGGGCAGCGTATGGCTGGCCGGTGAAGAACTGTCGGCCTTGAATGAAAAGGCCCGTGGCCAGTTGCGCAATCGCTCGTTGGGCTTTGTGTACCAGTTCCACCACCTGTTGCCGGAATTCACCGCCCTGGAAAACGTGTGCATGCCGCTGTTGATCGGCAAGACCGCGATCCCCGAGGCGCGCCAGCGTGCCAAGGCCTTGCTGGAGCGCGTCGGCCTCGGTCACCGCCTGGAGCACAAGCCGGCCGAACTGTCCGGTGGTGAGCGCCAGCGTGTGGCAATCGCCCGTGCCCTGGTGAACAACCCGGGCCTGGTGATGCTCGACGAGCCCACCGGCAACCTCGACTCCCACACCGCCCAGGGCATCAAGGACTTGATGCTGGAACTGAGCACCCAGATGCGCACCGCGTTCCTGGTGGTGACCCATGACATGAGCATGGCCCGCCAGATGGACCGTGTGCTGCACCTGCAGGAAGGTCATCTGGTCGCCATCTGACCTGTTTCAAGCCCGGTGCCTGACGCCGGGTTTTCTATTTTTCCAACGGTGCCCGCGAATGTTCAGACCGTTATCGATTTTCATCGGCACGCGCTATACCCGCGCCAAGCGCCGCAACCGTTTTGTTTCGTTTATCTCGATGACGTCGATGATCGGCCTCGCCCTGGGCGTGTTGGCGATGATCGTGGTGCTGTCGGTGATGAACGGCTTCCAGCGCGAAATGAGCTCGCGCATCCTCGGCATGGTGCCCCACGCCACTATCGTCGGGGTGAACCCGATCGATGATTGGCAGCCGGTGGCCGCTGCGGCGATGAAAAATCCGCAAGTGACTGCCGCCGTACCGTTCACTCAGATGGACGGCATGTTCTCCTACAAGGGCGCGATGCAGCCGATTGAGATCAGCGGCGTTGACCCGGCCCAGGAAGGCAAGGTGTCGATCGTGGCCCAGCATATCGTGCAGGGCAAACTGGAAGACCTGAAACCCGGCGAGTTCGGTGTGGTGGTCGGCGAGATCACCGCCCGGCGTTTTCGCCTGAATGTGGGCGACAAACTGACCCTGATCGTCCCGGAAATCAGCAGCGCGCCCGGTGGTATCACCCCGCGCATGCAGCGTTTGAACGTGGTGGGGATCTTCAAGGTCGGCGCCGAGCTGGATGGCTCCATGGCCCTGATCAACAGGGCGGACGCGGCCGAGATACAGCATTGGCAGCCGAACCAGGTGCAGAGCGTGCGCCTGGCGTTGAAAGACCTGTACGCAGCGCCCAAGGTCTCGGCGGACATCGCCGCCAGCCTGGGTGCAGGCTACAAGCCCGATGACTGGACCCACACCCAGGGCAGCCTGTTCAGCGCGATGAAGATGGAAAAGACCATGATCGGCTTGCTGTTGCTGATGATCGTTGCCGTCGCGGCGTTCAATATCATCGCCACGCTGATCATGGTGGTGAACGACAAGGGCGCGGACATTGCGATCTTGCGCACCATTGGTGCCACCCCTCGGCAGATCATGGCGATCTTCATGGTGCAGGGCACGGTGATCGGCATTGTCGGCACCCTGATCGGCGGCGTGCTGGGCGTGATTGCCGCGCTCAACGTGAGTGAGCTGGTGGGCTGGCTGGAGCGGGTGAGCGGGCAGCATATCTTCAGTTCGGACGTGTACTTCGTCAGCAACCTGCCTTCGGAACTGCAAAGTGGCGATGTGGTGCTGATTTGTACGGCCGGGTTTGTGTTGAGCTTCCTGGCGACGATTTACCCGGCGTATCGGGCGGCGAAGATTGAGCCGGCGCATGCCTTGAGATATTCGTAAGATTTGACACGGTCGTTGTCGGTCAATCAGTTTTTACAGGGGAGTGCACTGCACCTGTAGAGACTTTGTTTACGGCCAAGTCCTTAGCAGGTTTTTGCACTAAGACAGCTTGGCCGTATCAACACCTCCCTCTGCACGCAACTCTATGGTTGCCTCGTCCGGTATTGTATGCGCCCAATTGGCCAAGGGGTGGCCGATAGATTTTCTTCAGCCGGCACAGCTGTAAATGATCAGCGTCGTGCGCAGTCACTTCACCAGTGTCAGCAACCCAGTCACTCCCGGTATTTTCGGCGGGGGTAGGCTTTTCCTTATTAGTTAATTAACCATGATTGACGACTGGTTTTCAGGACCATTCTTCGTAAGAATAATGACTGTCGGTTTAGAGCGCTGGAATAAGCCTGTAAGTATGGCGCGCAAAGCCGGAAAGTTACGAGTGGTTACGGGGAATGTGAATATGAAAGAGCGGTTACTAAACTTATGTAAAAAGTATGATGTGGAAATCGTTAAATATTATAAACAAAGCAATGACCCTGCGTTGCGCAGCTATGATTTGACAAGAGGGGGTTGGTGTTTTGGCATGACGATCGACTGGTTGCGATGTAAGCGTAAGAATATTGATTTCTGGGGGTCGCTCAATAGCGACTCGGGGAAGAGTCGCGTACGTTTTCTCATGGCGCGTCAAGAGATGGTGCTTCTAAAAGGCACTTTTGCAGATACGAAACCCCAGGTTCAGGCGGGAATGTCCTCGGCAGGCTTGGTGTTGCGCACTTTAGAACTATGCGCAGGGATTAATGATCAAGTGTGTGCGACTGCTTTAGTCGACTCGCTGTTACGGGGGGAGGGCCGATATAGATATTTCTCCATCCACGACGGCCTCGGTACTGCTCATGCGATGGGCTTTCTGCGTAGTCAAACGCAGCTTGTCTTCATGGATCCTAATGCGGGTGAGTTTGTATTTCCAAAGGAATCTGTATTTGGGCTTTGGCTGTTGGAATACTTGAAGTTAATGAGATACGAGTCAAAGGGGTTGCTAAGGACTTATTTGGTGCAATCTTTCGGTTGATTAGATTGCGCCGATTCTTGTAAGTGACTCTTTATCTTACGTCCGGATTCAGATTCCTTAGAAGATGTTGGCGTTTGGCCTTACCCGTGCAGCTCAATTATAAACCTTGTGCATCCCGCCTCTGATTCACAAAAAATCTTCCCCCCATGCGCTCTTACAATCGACTGAGTAATCGCCAGTCCCAGCCCGGCATGCTCGCTGCTGCCTTCATGGCGCGCCGGATCGGCCCGATAGAATCGGTCAAACAATCTCGGTAGCAACTCTGGTGGAATGCCTTCGCCGCTGTTCTCGACCGTCAGCGTTACGCCCTCCACCAAACTTACACGGACTTCACCGCCCGCTGGCGTAAACCGCAGTGCGTTATCGAGCAAGTTCGAAAGCGCCCGGCGCAACATGCCGCGATCACCCAGGGTATGGGCAGTGCCTTCACGCACCAGGCTGACGTGGGCGTCTTCTGCCAGCAAAGCGAAAAACTCCAAAAGGGCATCCACTTCAATCGCCAGGTTCAGGGCCTCACGTTTGGGCACCAGCAAACCGTGATCCGCCTTGGCCAGGTACAACATGTCATTCACCAATTGCGCCATCCATTGCAGCTCTTCCAGATTGCTGTGCAGCGCCTCGCGGTAATCCTCCAGTGGGCGCGGCTGGGTGAGGATGACCTGGGTCTGGGTCAGCAGGTTCGACAGCGGCGTGCGCAGTTCATGGGCGATATCGGCAGAGAACGCCGACAGGCGCTGGAACGCGTCGTCCAGCCGTCCCAGCATGGCGTTGAAGGCCTGGGCCAGTTCAGCCAGTTCCACCGGCATGTGTTGTTGGGGCAGGCGTTGGGTGAGGGAATGGGCCGACACGCTGGCGGCCACTTCACCCATGCGCCGTAACGGCCGCAACCCGCTGCGCGCGGCCCAGGCACCGAGCAGCGCAGTGGCCAGGGCCGAGAGGCCAACGGTGAGCCAGATCAAACGCTGCATGCGTTGCAGGAAGTGCTGGTGGTGGGTGATGTCGAGCATCAGGCTCAATTGCGGTGAGTCGACTTGGCCGGCGTTCAGCGGTGCGTTGTAGACGCGGTAGTCGGTGTCGGCGTTTTGCAGGCTATGCAGGCCGGGTGCGTTAGGCAGGGTGACGCTCGGCGCATCGTCCAGCCAGCGCTGGCCGGCGGCGGTGATGCGCAAGGCAAGGTCGGGCTGTCGATTGAGTTCGGCGCGCAATTGCGCCTCGCGTTGGTTGAATGCTTGAAACGAATCGACGCCCTGCAAAGTGCTGCGCACTGCCACGAGCTTGCTGTCGAGTTGCTGCTGGTCCAACTCGATAAAGTGCGCCTCACTGGCCTGGTTGAACAGCACACCCGCAATCAGCGAGACCACCGCCGTACAGCCAGCAAACAACAGCGCCAGGCGGCTGGTGAGGGACAAGCGCTTGATCAATTGCACCGCTCCTCCAGCACATAGCCCATGCCGCGCACGGTGTGGATCAGCTTGGTGGGGAAGGTGTCATCGACTTTGAGGCGCAGGCGGCGGATCGCCACTTCGATGATATTGGTGTCGCTGTCGAAGTTCATGTCCCACACCTGGGAGGCGATCAGCGACTTGGGCAGCACTTCACCCTGGCGCCGCAACAGCAACTCCAGCAGTGAGAACTCCTTGGCAGTGAGGTCAATACGCTGGCCGTTCCGCTCGACGCGACGGCGAATCAGGTCCAGGCGCAGGTCGGCCAGTTGCAGGGCGGTTTCCTGCGGCGTGCTGCTGCCACGGCGCAACAGGCTGCGCACCCGCGCCAGCAATTCGGAAAAGGCGAAGGGCTTGACCAGGTAATCGTCGGCACCGAGTTCCAGGCCGTGCACACGGTCTTCCACAGCGTCCCGGGCAGTCAGGAATAGCACCGGCATGTCCAGGCCGGCACTGCGCACGGCTTGCAGGATCTGCCAACCGTCGCGGCCGGGCAGCATTACATCGAGGATCAGCAGGTCATAGTCACCGGTCAGCGCCAGGTGCTGGCCGCTGGTGCCGTCGGCCACCAGTTCGGTGGTGAAGCCAGCCTCGGCCAGGCCTTGGCGCAGGTAGTGGCCGGTTTTCGGTTGGTCTTCGACGATCAGCAATTTCATAGGCGGCTCTGGGTAACGGGTGACGAGGGGCTTTATACCGTGGGTGCCAGGGGAAGGGCGCAACCTGACAAAGTTGTAATCTAGCAGTCAGCTGGCTGGCAGCGGCGCAATCTTAGAGTGCTGTCCAAGCAGGTTGCACACTTTTGGAGAATCGAGATGGTATTGCGTACACCCCTGTTGTTGGCGGGCTGCCTGTTGGCGTTGAGTTTCAATGCCATGGCGGATGCGGCCCATACCTATGCGTTCGGCCGGCCGGCACCGGCTGAAAAGGCCACGCGTACTGTGGAAGTGACGCTGCAGGATATTTCCTTTTCGCCCAAGTCCCTGGACGTCAAAGCCGGTGAGACGGTGCGCTTTGTACTGGTCAACAAAGGCCGGTTGCTGCATGAATTCAACCTCGGTGACGCGGCGATGCATGCCGAACACCAGAAGGAAATGTTGCAGATGCAGGCCAGCGGCATGCTTACGTCCACCGGGATGGGCAAGATGGATCACGGTGCCATGGGCCACGGTGAGATGGGCGGCATGAAACACGACGATCCCAACAGCGTACTGGTGGAACCCGGCAAGACCGCTGAGCTGACCTGGACGTTCACCAAGGCCACTGGGTTGGAGTTTGCCTGCAACCTGCCCGGGCATTACCAGGCGGGCATGGTCGGCAAGCTGACCGTTGAGTAAGGCGTTTCTTAAGGGCGGGGGCAAAGGCTGGTAGACTGGCGCGGTTTATTTAGCCAGGTTTCCGCCATGCATCCCGCAGCCGAACATTCGCCGCTGGGCAAGTCCAGTGAATACATCTCCACCTACACCCCTTCGTTGCTGTTCCCGATTCCACGCGCCGCCAAGTGGGCCGAGCTGGGCCTGAGCGCCGAGACCCTGCCGTACAAGGGCGTGGACTTCTGGAACTGCTTCGAGTTGTCCTGGTTGCTGCCGTCGGGCAAGCCGGTGGTGGCCATCGGTGAATTCAGCATCCCGGCCGACTCGCCGAATATCATCGAGTCCAAGTCGTTCAAGCTGTACCTCAACTCGCTCAACCAGACCGCGTTTGTCGACGTGCAAAGCCTGGAAGCGACCCTGCGCAACGACATCGGCGCCGCTGCGGGTAAACCGGTGGATGTACGCATCCGCAGCCTGGCTGACGTTGAAGCCGAGGGCGTGCAGGCGCTGCCGGGGGTGTGCATCGACGAGCTGGATATCAGCGTCAGCAACTATGAACACCCGCGCCCGGAGCTGCTGCGTTGCGATGATTCGCGCATGGTCGAGGAGAGCGTGCACAGCCACCTGCTCAAGTCCAATTGTCCGGTGACCAGCCAGCCCGATTGGGGCAGCGTTGTAGTGGAGTACTGCGGTGCGGCGTTGGATCACGCCAGCCTGCTGGAATATCTGGTGAGCTTTCGCCAGCACTCGGACTTCCATGAGCAGTGTGTGGAGCGCATCTTCCTCGACCTGCAGCGCTTGCTGAAGCCGGAGAAACTGACGGTGTATGCACGGTACGTGCGCCGGGGTGGGTTGGATATCAACCCGTACCGCAGCACTGAGGATGTGGCGTTCCAGAACGTGCGCCTGGCTCGCCAGTAAACAAGTGTGGGAGGGGGCTTGTCCCCCTCCCACATTTTGGTTCTGTGTCTGGCTTGAGTTCGGGTCAGATGCCCATATTGCCCAAGGTGATCATAATATTGCGCAATGTCCCGGAAATCACCGGGTGCTCAGCGTCGAACTCTATGGCAGCTTGACTCACATCGTCGGAAATACTCGGTGTCTGAGTAGCCGGCTCAAGTTCAAGTTGTAATTCGAACTTGGCAATCAAGGCCTCCAGCGCTTCACGTTTTTCTTGCGGCAGCGGCGGTTCCTGTTCCAGCTGCCCGCGCAGGATATTGACCTGTTCTTCCAGTTTTTTGCGATCAGGCATGACGTTCTTCCTTTTATCGATAGGCACTGGCATAGACCGCGGCACGCCGTGAAAGGTCTACGGACTGACCTGTAGATTAATCCACGGGCGCCGACTGTGCATGATCTCGATCAGGGCTTCTCGCCTTTGAGCTGGCGCAGGCTGATGTCGGCCAGGCAGGTGCCGAGCTCACCGAGGTGATCGATCACCGAGTGTACCCCCAGTCCATATAGCTCAACGGTGGCTTTGCCGCGCTTGTGCTCGCGTTCCTTGTCGCTCAGCGCCTGCCACTGCTCAGGCGCCAGGCCGCACAGCGAGCCGCAGGAGGCCAGGCCAATGGTCCACAATCCGGCATTCAGCCCCGATTGCAGCAAGCGCGGTTCGCCGCTGACCAGTACACAACCTTCCAGGCGTTGAATGTTCAGTTCCATCAAGGCTTGCCAGCAGGCATGGGGCGCGGGCCAGCGGATGGAGGAGGGGGATGCAGCCTTGAGCCAGCCGGGCAGTACGGCGGCCAGTGGTGTGGTCACCGAAGGCGGCAGCTCATCCAGCCAGGCACAGGGGACGCCTTGTTCCTTGAGGCTGCGCAGGATTTTCAGAGCGCCGGGCGTGGCCAGGGAGTCAGGGGAGGGAGAGTCAGTGCGCGCCCGGGAGCCAAAGTCCACCAGGCAACCACTCAGGCCAAACAGAACAGCAGTCAAGGCGGGCGCGTTGGCGATGGCTATCTCGGCGTGAGGCATGTCGACATCCCTGAAATAGCTGTGACGCTATCGGCGTAGGATGACAAGCAGATGACAGGCGGGTTAATTGTAGGAAAATTGTCCATTTGTATTAGGAGGATTCCTAGCAGCTGCCTAATTGGACACTTCCGTCATATACTGACGGCCTTATTCAGGGCATAGCGCCCATGACAGACCATTCAAGGAGCAAAAGCTATGCGCTGGAGCCACTACTTCGCTCAGCTGTCGGTGTGTGCCACAGTCTTACTGGCGCCTTTCGCCGCACAGGCTGCGTCGGAAGATGATCCATGGGAAAGCATCAACCGCCCGATCTTCACCTTCAACGACACTGTTGACACTTACGCCCTCAAGCCATTGGCCCAAGGCTATGAGTGGATCACCCCGCAATTTGTCGAAGACGGTATCCACAACTTCTTCCGCAACATCGGTGATGTCGGCAACCTGGCCAACAACGTGCTGCAGCTCAAACCCCACAATGCCGGGGTCGACACTGCGCGTTTGCTGGTTAACACCACGTTCGGCGTGCTGGGCTTTGTCGACGTCGGCACCAAAATGGGGCTGCAACGCAGTGACGAAGACTTCGGCCAGACCCTGGGTTACTGGGGTGTGGGCAGCGGTCCATACGTGATGATCCCGCTGCTGGGCCCGAGCACCTTGCGTGATGCGCCGTCCAAGTACGTGGACAGCTACACCCAACCGTACCGCTACATGAACGATATCGGCTGGCGCAACAGCACCATGGGCCTGAACATCGTGGATACCCGCGCCAGCCTGCTCGACAGCGAGAAGCTGATCACTGGCGACAAGTACACCTTTATCCGTAATGCCTACCTGCAGAACCGCGAGTTCAAGGTCAAGGACGGCAAGGTTGTCGACGACTTTTAAGCTGTGATGTTTTGAAATGAAAAAAAGGCGACCCTGATGGTCGCCTTTTTTGTGCGCGGCTTTCAGCGCATTTTCAAGATCTTGAGCCCCAGCTGTTGTTCTTCGCCTGCCGTCTTGGTCCATACCACTTCAGTGTCCGCTTCCAGGCCCTTGAGCGCCGCATGCTCTGAATCAATGCGCACAGTCAGCAGGTCTCCGACGTTGAACTGGCGCGGTGCCTGCACCTGCATCCCGGAGCTGGAAAGGTCCACGCAAACCCCGGCAATCTCCTGGCCTTCGTGGAGCAAAGATACTTCTGCATCCACCCGCATGCGGATGAAATCGCGTTTTTCGGCGTAGTCGCGCTCGTGTTCGCCCATCGGCTCCATCCTTACTTTGTGTTGTGGTCGTGACTGTTCTTATAACTCCCGGTGATTTGCGATGTAAAGACGCCCGGCGACCATCGGCATGAGCTTGAAACACCTGACGGATGGGAGTACCGTCTGCGCCTTAGAAGGGCACCTCTGCTTTACAGTTGTGCGTGGGCAAAACGCCTATGCTTTGTAGGACAGAGAGGCTAGAAAGCGAATCCAGTAGTGTGAGCCCGGCCATTGCCGACTCGCCTACGCCAACCTAATTCTGGCGCCGTTTGCCCACATGCAAAAAACCAGTGCCACGCTGCTGATAATCGATGACGACGAAGTAGTGCGCGCGAGTCTCGCGGCCTATTTGGAAGACAGTGGCTTCAGCGTCCTGCAGGCCAGCAATGGCCAACAGGGTCTCCAGGTATTCGAGCGCGACCAGCCCGACCTCGTGATCTGCGACCTGCGCATGCCCCAGATGGGCGGCTTGGAGCTGATTCGCCAGGTGACCGAGCTTGCTCCGCAGACGCCGGTGATTGTCGTGTCCGGCGCCGGCGTCATGAACGATGCCGTCGAGGCGTTGCGTCTGGGCGCTGCCGACTACCTGATCAAGCCCCTCGAAGACCTGGCGGTACTGGAGCACTCTGTGCGCCGCGCCTTGGATCGTGCGCGCTTGCTGGTAGAGAACCAGCGTTACCGCGAAAAGCTCGAAACCGCCAACCGCGAACTCGAAGCCAGCCTGAACCTGCTCCAGGAAGACCAGAACGCCGGTCGCCAGGTGCAGATGAACATGCTGCCGGTCAGCCCCTGGACCATCGACGAATTCCAGTTTGCTCACCAGATCATCCCGTCGTTGTACCTGTCGGGCGATTTTGTCGATTATTTCCGTGTAGATGAACGGCGTGTCGCGTTCTACCTGGCTGATGTTTCCGGCCATGGAGCTTCCTCTGCTTTTGTCACCGTGTTGTTGAAGTTCATGACCACACGGCTGTTGTTCGAATCCAAGCGCAATGGCACCTTGCCGGAGTTCACCCCCTCCGAGGTACTGGGTCACATCAACCGAGGCCTGATCAGCTGCAAGCTGGGCAAGCACGTGACGATGGTGGGCGGCGTGATTGATGAAGAAACCGGTCTTTTGACCTACAGCATTGGTGGTCACCTGCCGATGCCTGTTTTATACACTCCCGACAGTGTGCGTTACCTGGAAGGGCGTGGTCTGCCCGTAGGCTTGTTCAATGAAGCGACCTACGAAGATCACATCCTGGAGCTGCCGCCGACCTTCAGCCTGACGCTGATGTCCGATGGCATCCTGGACCTGCTTCCAGAGCCTACACTCAAAGAGAAAGAAGCCGCCTTGCCCCAAAAGGTCAAGTCGGCGGGCGGCAGCCTGGATGGCCTGCGGCAGGTTTTTGGATTGGCCACGCTAGGGGAGATGCCGGATGATATCGCCCTATTGGTGTTGAGCAGGAATCTTTGATGAGTACCGGAAGAATCCAATTCGCCGAGCAAGACGGGACCTTCGTCCTGAAGTTTGTCGGTGAAGTGCGCCTGACCTTGTGTTCAGCGCTGGATGCGACGATTGAGCGGATTTTCACAGCGTTGAATTTCTCGGCGATCGTGATCGATCTGACCGAAACCCGCAGCATCGATAGCACCACCCTTGGGCTGTTGGCCAAGTTGTCCATTCTGTCTCGGCAGAAGGTCGGCCTATTGCCGACCGTCGTCACCACCCACGAAGACATCACACGTCTGTTGCAGTCCATGGGCTTCGACCAGGTATTCAACATCGTTGACCGCCCGATCCCTTGCCCGGAATGCCTCACCGACCTGCCGTCCCAGGACCAGTCCGAGGAAGTGGTACGGGTCAAGGTGCTGGAAGCGCACAAGATCCTGATGGGCCTCAACGAGTCCAACCGCGAAGCCTTCCACGACCTCGTCAACGCCCTCGAGCGTCACTGATCCTTCTGCCGAACACATTCCAAATGTGGGAGAGGGCTAGTCAGCACATTCACAACTGACTCACCGCCATCGGGAGCAAGCCCCTCCTACAGTTGAACTGAGATCGGCTTGAGACACAAAAAAGGGCGGTACCCTCACAGGTACCGCCCTTTTTGCCGCCTCCGCTTTTTACAGCTTGGCGGACAACAGTGCCTCAAGCTTCTCCTGGTCCCGAGCAAACTGACGAATCCCCTCCGCCAGCTTCTCAGTCGCCATCGCATCCTCGTTGGACTCCCAACGGAACTGCGCTTCAGTCAGATGCACCCGCGCTTCCCCGGCATGCCCTGGCGACAGCTTGCGCTCCAGCTTGCCTTCATCCGCGGCCAGCTTCTCCAGCAGGTCCGGGCTGATGGTCAGGCGATCGCAGCCGGCCAGCTCTTCAATCTGGCTCAGGTTACGGAAACTCGCACCCATCACCACGGTCTTGTAGCCATTAGCCTTGTAGTAGTTGTAGATGCGCGTCACCGACTGCACGCCTGGATCATCAGCGCCGGTGTAGTCGTTGCCATTGGCTTTCTTGTACCAGTCGTAGATGCGGCCTACGAACGGTGAAATCAGGAACACGCCGGCTTCTGCGCACGCCACAGCCTGGGCAAACGAGAACAGCAGGGTCAGGTTGGTCTGGATGCCTTCTTTTTCCAGCTTCTCCGCTGCGCGGATGCCTTCCCAGGTGGAGGCGATCTTGATCAGCACGCGGTCACGGCTAACGCCAGCTTTGTCGTACAGGTCGATCAGACGGTGCGCACGCTTGAGTACGGCGTCAGTGTCGAACGACAGGCGCGCGTCCACCTCAGTGGAGATACGCCCTGGCACGACTTTCAGGATCTCTTGGCCTACGGCCACCGCGAAACGGTCGCTGGCCAGGCCGACATCGCCGTTGCAGTCCTGCACACACTCATCCAGCAGCTTGGCATAGCCGGGAATCGACGCGGCCTTGAGCAGCAGGGAAGGGTTGGTAGTGGCGTCTTGGGGCTTGAGCTTGGCAAGGGTAGAAAAATCGCCGGTATCGGCTACGACAGTGGTGAATTGCTTGAGTTGTTCCAGCTTGGAAGTCATGGGCGTGCTCTGTCCTATGGGTCTGATGACATTACCCGAGCGCTGGCAGGCGCTCAAGGGCGCAAATGCGTTCGATCGTTTGCGAGGGCAACAACCTGAAAACAGCCGTTTGAATGCCCGGCCGTACTGCTCAATAGGAGGCCAGAACGGCCGACAGGTTCAACCCGACTGCCCGATGACACTAGGATAGCGCTTCATGCCAACTGATCCCCTGCACGCTATCCAATCAACGCCCTTCCAACAAAGCCCCAGCCTGATCCAACAATGCCAGCGGATCCGCAGCCTTATGAATATCCACCGACAACAACTGCCTGAATCTGCGTGCCCCAGGGAAACCGGTGCCCAACCCCAACACATGCCGCGTAATGTGATGCATCGTCCCGCCAGTCGCCAAATGCTCAGCAATATAAGGCCGCAGTTGCGCCAACGCCTCAGCCCGACTGATCACCGGCGCTTCACTGCCAAACAACTGCTGGTCCACCTCCGTCAGCAGGTATGGATTGTGATAAGCCTCCCGGCCCAGCATCACCCCATCAAACGTGTGCAAATGCTCATGGCACTGCTCCAGCGTCTTGATGCCGCCGTTGAGAATAATCTCCAACTCCGGGAAATCCTGCTTCAACTGCGCCGCCACGTCATAACGCAACGGCGGAATGTCGCGGTTCTCCTTAGGCGATAACCCCTCCAGAATCGCAATCCGCGCATGCACGGTAAAACTGGTGCAGCCGGCATCCTTCACCGTCCCGACAAAATCACACAGCTCGGCGTAGCTATCCCGGCCATTGATCCCGATACGGTGCTTCACCGTCACCGGAATCGACACCGCATCACGCATCGCCTTCACACAGTCCGCCACCAGGGCCGGGTGAGCCATCAGGATCGCGCCGATCATGTTGTTCTGCACCCGGTCGCTGGGGCAGCCGACGTTCAGGTTCACTTCGTCGTAACCGGCAGCCTCGGCCATACGGGCACAGGCGGCCAGGTCAGCGGGGACACTGCCGCCGAGCTGGAGCGCCAGAGGGTGCTCGGCTTCGTTATGGCGCAGGAAGCGGTCGTGATCGCCGTGGAGGATTGCGCCAGTGGTGACCATCTCGGTGTAGAGCAGGGCGTGTTTGGAGAGCAGGCGCAGGAAGAACCGGCAGTGGCGGTCGGTCCAATCCATCATGGGTGCAACGCTAAAGCGCCGAGACAGTGCGGGGCTTGATTCTGCTGGGCTAAAGCTCTGTTTATCTAGCATTTTACTCAACGTGTTCTTGACGAGTTTTAGGGCGTTTTCAGGCGTTTTTGGAGGCTCGGTGGTACGATGTACCACCTAAAAACTGACGCGTACCACTTTTGAAATGGCGACTATCAGGGCAAGAAAACTGGCGGATGGGACTGTGAGCTACACGGCTCAAATCCGCATCAAACGCGACGGAGTGCAAGTCTACCAAGAGAGCCAGACCTTCGCCCGGAAACAGGCCGCCCAGGCGTGGACGCGCAAGCGTGAATCTGAGCTGGACCAGCCTGGTGCGATCGAGCGGGCCAACCGGAAGGGCGTCACCGTCAAAGACATGATCGACCAGTACCTGTTGGAAGTGGGAAAGGCCCGGCCGCTGGGCAAAACCAAGAAGGCCACGCTTGAAGCCATCGGCAAGATGGACATCGGCCAACTGAGCGATACCGACGTCACTACCCAATGCCTGGTCGACTTTGCCCTGTTTCGCATGAGCCGCGAGGGCGGCGGCGTCCAGCCGCAAACCGCCGGAAACGACTTGGCGCACCTCGGCGCTGTTCTGGCGATCGCAAAAGACGCCTGGGGCTACCAGGTCGATCCGCTCGCCATGGGTGGCGCACGCAGGGTCCTGCGCAAGCTGGGCTACAACCTGAAAAGCCGCGAGCGTGATCGCCGGCCGACTTTGGACGAGCTAGGCAAGGTACTCACGCACTACCAGGCCATGCAGGCTCGGCGCCCAACCGTCATCAATATGCTCAAGGTCGTGGGCTTTGCCCTGTTCTCTACTCGAAGGCTGGATGAAATAACCCGTATCCGTTGGGCCGACGTCGACGAACCTGGCCAGCGGGTGCTGGTGCGCGATATGAAGAACCCCGGTCAGAAGATCGGCAACGACGTGTGGTGCTACCTCCCGGACGAAGCGTGGCAGATCCTCCAGACCATGCCGAAGGCGGGCGAGGACATCTTCCCTTACAGCCCTGAATCCATCTCCACGTCCTGGGCCAAGGCCTGCAAGTTCCTGGAAATTGCGGACCTGCACTTCCACGACCTTCGGCATGAAGGCGTCAGCCGACTGTTTGAAATGGACTGGGACATCCCACGCGTGGCAAGCGTGTCCGGCCATCGGGACTGGAACTCGATGCGGCGCTACACTCACTTGCGTGGCAAGGGTGACCGCTATGTGGGCTGGGAATGGCACGAAAAGATACTGAGGGCGCCCGTCCAATTGGGCGCCGCATCAGAGAAGTGGCTCAAACGGCGTGTTTTATCCCGTTGAGCTGGTTGTGTTCCTTCACAGCGGCGGCGCGCTGCAAGTCGAGGTAGACAGCGAGGTCGGTGAGGTGGATGCCTTTGGCCGACTTCTGGCTCGATTCCAGGCGGGTGATGGGCAACTTGATCTGACCGCTCATCACTTTGCGCTGGAACATCTCCGGCGTCAGGTGCGTGAAGTAATCACGGCACACCAGCTCCAGGGAGATAATTGCCTGGCCGTCGTATTGGGCCATGAGAATGAAGGCTGTATTCATGATGGTCCCCTTACATCCGAAACGATTGATGTATAAACGCCGGCAGCGATTTGTATTCTGCAGGCTCTGGTCCGTCGCCCTGAATCTCGCAAACAAACCGATGGCGTTTCCGATTGGGCGCAGTCAGTGCATCAGTCAGGCCTGGCACGACCGAGGCGCAGTGCTCGTAGGCGTGGGGGCCGTTCCAGCTATCAGCCCTCACCACCTGGCAGTCAGTGCGGGACGCATCCGCACACAGGTAAAGCAAAAGAAATACGGTCATGGTGCGTTCCTCGCGCCGCAGTGCGGGCAGTCGTTGAAGCGTTGACGCTCGCTGAGGAATCGCCCACAGCCGTCGCAGTTGAGCCGGTCGCTGTAGGCGCGGTTGCGCGGACGATTGAGCTTGGGCAGCTTGAGTCCGACCGAGCGCAGTGCCTGCTTGTGATCGAGCATGGAGGCCTGCACCACCGGCCGACTGTGCTGGTCGATGTAGCCTTTCGGCCATGGCAGATAACCGCGCCCGGTGAAGCCCGCCGCATGCTCCAGGCTCCAGGTTCTGGCGTCCGCCAAGTTGGACGTGGGCCCAATGCCCAGCGCCATCCAGATCAGGCAGTTGCCGTCCCATACCTGTTGGTAAGCGACGTAGATGCGGTCGTCCGCCGGCGCAGCGGCCAGCGCCTGTTCCGCTGGCACGTCCAGATACTGATGATCGACGCCGACCTGTGCTCGGGTGCGGACGTACTCCACCGGCCAGGGTAGGTCGGTTTCGCGGCATTCGTACTGCTTGACCGCGGGCTCGCGCTTGAATTGCTCAGCCTCGTTGAGGTTCGAGGTGTAGCCGCCACCCTCTCGCCAGAACATGGCTCGGCTGCCGACATTGCTGCGGCTGTCCTGCAAGAAGAAGAGGTCAGACATGATCATTGACCTCCCATGAGCATGCGCGTCAGTGCATTGGGCTTGCCGTCCGGGGTCAGTTTGTTGAGCGGTTTTGTGATGCTACGACCGTTCGTTGCTCGCACGCTGGCAACGCTGCCATCGATCGCTTCTATGACGCCGGTACGAGCACTGAGCCGGTATTGCTGGCCACCACCGCTCATAGCGACGTAGCTGACCTTGTCGCCGACAGCCAGCGGGGTTGTGGTAGCCTCTGCGGTGCCGCCTTTGGGTTGATTCACTTGCATGGTGCTTCTCCTTTGGGTGGTCGGTGTCGAGGGGTTGCAGCCCCTCGGCACCACCTTCTTACTGGCTTTCGCCGGCTGGGTTTTGCTTCCGCACCAGGTGCAGTAGCAGGTTTTCAAACTCAACAACCTCATCTGTTGCTGACTGCCATTCCAGGACCGCCTGGATCTGATCCCGGCTGCACTCCAGCACCAGAATTTCTTTGTCGCTTACCGCACGAACCTCCAGGATCGCGACCAAACCCGGCGGGTCGTAGGCTTCGGCGTGAACGATTTTCCCGGACTCGTTAAACCAGTCCTTCAGCTCTTTCAGGTGCCGAAGACGGTTGGTTTCGCCCTGGCGGCCGTCACCGGTGATGACTTGGATGTGCATGGTGGTTCTCCTTTGGGTGGTAGATATCGAGGGGTTGCAGCCCCTACACGCCCTGGAATACCCAGCAGCGAATGGTTTTAGGCTTGTCGAATGCGTCGACCTGGCGCGCCGAGTTGACGGGCTTGTTCGACTCCAGAAACTTGGGTGATTTGCTCGTCTTCAGCAGGCGTTTAAGGTCGCTCAAAGGCGGGACCTGCTGCCGTTTATTGGCGGCCATCTCTACGAACTCGTTGAGGTTCACGGCGATCAGCCCATCGCGACGCGCATGGTTCAGCGCGGCTTTCTCGTCCATGCCATTGAGGAATTCGTACAGGTCCCAAAACTCGCGCACGGTCGGGTGGTCGGCGTTGATTGCCTGCTGCCGCTCCAGGGCCATGCGGTTGATTTCGGCGTGTGCGAGGGCCTTGCGGCGTTCACCGAGCGGCACGACACCGGCCAGTGCATCCACCAGACTGCGCAATTGGGCGTGGTTCTTGGCAATACGTACGGTGCGGACACCGGGCTGGGTCAGCAGCTCCTGTTCGTAGCCGGAAGTATTTTCTTCCATCAGGCGCATGGTTTCGGTTTCGCGTTGCAGCGCCTTGACCAGGAAGCCGCTGATGCTGTCCATCGGCATACGCTCCAGCTGCTCGGCGTACTGCTTGGTTTCCGGTGTGTGATGCTCGCGTGTCAGGTGGACGTGGCAGATACGCTGCAGGATTGGCTCAGATGCGTTCACCGGGTTGTTTTGCGCAATCAGCAAGGCGGCGCGGAATGGCGGTTCGTGGGTGTCGTTTCCGTTGTTTTTCACGCCGGTGGAGCGAACGCTGCGGCCGTTGTAGGCGGTTTTCAGTTCATCCCAGTCGAAGTGTTTAACCGGCTGGCCTTCCTTTTGTTCACGCTCGGACTCGATCAGCACTACCGGCAAGTTGCTGACCTGCGAGAAGTTGCGCGCACGGCTCGCGGCGGTCGCTTTGGACGGGTCGAAGCCTTCGTAATCAGTACGCCCGACCGACTTCCACAGCAGTTCCACCAGGGTGGTCTTGCCCGAGCCGGCTTCGCCAACCAGTTCCAGGAACATCAGTGACTTGTGGATCTGTCGGATCTGCTCGGCGTGCAACGCGCCCAGCCACCAGGCCAGCACTACCAGGCCTTGTACGCCAAAGCAGCGCCAGTAGATGTCGAACCAACCTTCGTTGTAGGTATTGAGGTCGGTGTTGATGTGCAGCACCGGCGACTGGCTCTGCGATTTGATGCTCAGTTTGCCCAGGTCGAAGAAGTCTTCCTTGTTGCGGACCTGCACCTTGCCGCCGTGAAAGGCCAGGTCGTTGAAGACATAGGCGCCATGGTCGCGGCTATAGCCGATCCATTCGATGGTGTTGACGGTTTTGAGGTTATCGAGCTGGGGCGCCAGAATTCGTTTCAGCTGTTGGGCGCTGCCCTCAAACATCGCGCCATTGGAGACGTTGAGCAGACGATTTGCGAACTCAGGCGCCGACGTGAGTTGTTTGGCCGTGAACGTGCTTTTAATCGCCGGCCCTTGCGGGCGCTCAATACGGAAGTAGTACCAGGCCTCATCGGTCAGGTCGTTGCGCATGTAATACAGCGCCTGGAAATTGCAATTGGCGATGCTGGTCACTGAGCCTGATTGGCGCAGAGCCTTGTAGCGCCGCTGTTCATCAGTCAGCAGCTGGTCTTCATGCCGCTCAGAGCTTTCCAGATCGCCCATGGCACGGTCGTACTTATCGAGGTCCAGCCGAAACCAGTACAGGCGCTTGCGGAACGTGAAGTTGAATTCCTTGCGCTCGTCGCGCAGGTAGATCAGAAACCCCTTTTCCTCTGCCGAATCAGCCAGCAGCAAGTCGCCGTGGTGGCGGGCTTCGTCCAGATCCTGGTCGATCCGCTCGGCGCGTTTGTCATCCCCCTCAATCGGCTTCCAGCGCAGGTGAAGGTCGTTCCAATCAACCTTCTTACCGTTGGGCTGCGGGATCACTGCCGCCTTGCAGGTGAAGCCCAGGTCACGGGCTTCTTTCGTCCAGCGGCGCATGTTGGCCTTGGCGACGGGCTCGTTATCCAGCGCCCACACCAGCAGTGGCAAGCGCTTGTCGGTGTCGTGGCGCAGTTTGGCCAGGGCTTTGAGTGAGTCGATCGGGCAGGGGGCGCTGGACATCATCGACACGGCCGACACGTCGTTATGCAGCAACGCGATGGCGTCGAAGATGCCCTCTGTTATCCAGAGTTCGTCGACCTCCAGCAGGTCCACGCTCGGCGGGCACCACCAGACGCCTTTGTAACCGGTCAAGCCTTCGCCGGTAGGGCGGAAGCGCGCTTTCATTTTGCCAAAGCGATCCGGCCGATCGATCAGCCGTTCCCAGTACCCACCTTTTTCCAGGGCGAAACGCACCGTGGCACTGCCGATGTTCAGTCGACTGTCCCAGTAGTTTTCCTGGGTGAACCAACCGGCGATCAGCTCAAATTTGAATCCACGTGCAAACTCCAGATAGGCGCGCGCCGTGGCAAGCGGGTTATCCGGCGTCGACGGGGCAGTCTTGCTCCAGTCGTTGAACAAGTCGTCGTAAACGTCCTTCACGTGGACTCGGTGGTCGCACTTTTCCGGCCGGCCGCAGATCAGTGTCCAGGGCGCGTTGTAGAAGGTGTAGAGGGTCTTCTGGCCGCAGGCAGGGCAAACGCCCTTACGCATATAGTCGGTGCCGCGCATGTGCTTGAGCTGGTAGTCCCGCTCAATGCGTTGGATGACGTCGGCGCGCAGCCTTTCTTTCATTTCCATCGTGGCTTACTTCGCTTCGTCAAGGCTGTGTTTAAGGGCGCCAATCAGGCTTTTTCGTGCAGCCATCGCAGGGAAGGCCACCAGCAACGAGCCATGCCGCAAACCTTCGGGGATCATGCGAAAGCGGTCGTCATACCAATGCTCGTTGAGCAGCACCGCGTACTGCGCACGTAGCTCAACAAGCAGTGCCTCAGCGTGGTCGCGGGGCAGTTTTGCGGTGATGGCGATGTCGATTTCCATGGTCCACCTCGGATTGCGGGCAAAGCTCACCCAAACCCATTGGGGATGGGGCGGGGGGGTAAAAGGGAGCGTTACTGAGGGTGTTGCTTGTGTACGGCGCTGCGCTGGTCGAGGAGTTTCTGTGGCAGAAACCGAGCCGGTACCGGGAAGCGTTGGTCAGCGCGGACATCCACCAGGTGGACGCGGGAACTTTCAGGCGCAGTGCCCCAATCAACTCCAATCCAACTGCGCTGTTTGATGACCTGCAGTTCAGTCCAGGCGTTGTGGACAAGTTTGGGTGCCATGAACACAGGCACTTCCAATGCAAGGGTCAGGTGGCGAATGCAGCGATCGAATAACAGATCGGAGTCCACCAGATGTTCTGCATCATGGCGTTGCAGGTAAGCGAAAGCAGCTTGTTGCATGCTGCTGCGGTAGTCATGAGTCTGTTGATCGAGGTTCATCACGCGCGCTCCATTTCCAGTTGGTCCAGCAGATCGGGTTGATCGTTGGCCGTTTTCATTGCTTGGCGACGAATGACCACGTCTGCAACTGGCAGCTTTACAGCTGGGTTGGGCATGCCGCTTGGGCTCAGTTCGTGGGTCATTTGAAACTCAGCACGCACTGCCCAGCCGCAGGCTTCGTTCGTGCACTGCATGTAAGTGATACGCAGGAAAATATGCTGGCCTTCGCTGGTGCGGATGCGCATGCGGCTGTGGCAGTGGGGGCAGACCAGCTTGTAAGTACTCATAACCGGCTTCCTTTACAGCGCTTCCGCGTCTTCGTAGGCAATGTTCAGCGGGGTGATTGCGTCACCGATGGCTAGGCGGATGTCAGTGCCGGAGCAGTCATGATTGGTGATGGCGACGATTTCTTTTAATGTGTCCAGTCGCTGTTGAGCGATCACCAGCAGATCCGATAGATGTTTCCTTTCTTCTTCAAGGATGTAGGTCATGGGTACTCACTCAAAAAAAGAAGTCGAACGCTTGCTGCAACGTTTGCAGGAGCGGCATGAAGCGCTAGAGAAGGTCATGCGTGGTCGAGATGCGATAAAGCTGAGCGACAAGGAAGCGCCGGGGCTAGTCGTGAGTGCCGAAGACATTCGCTTTGCTGTTGACGACGTAGCCACCGCGTTGAAAGAGATCAAGGCGCGGCTCGGCAAGGGCTGAAGGCAAGAACTCACTGGACGGCTCCTTGGCTATAAAGCTGGATCGTCGCGAAGACTTCTGCGTAGCGGGCCGACATGTAGGTGATTAGGGCGGCGATGATCGCGTCGGCTTCACGCCTTTCGATCACGCCGTCATCCAGGGCCGCAGACATGATCTGGTCTACCTTGCCCCGCTGGGCCGATGCCTTGAGAGAACGGCTGTACAACTCCACGTTGTCCAGGTTCTCCGGGACGCTCAGCGGAACGAACATGCCGCCGTACATTGAAGCGATGTAGTCGGCCAGGAAGGTGGTCCCGGCGACTTGCTCCAGACGATGAATGTGTTCATCGGTCAGCGGGCGGCTGCCGGCGTTCTCGTAGGCCTGGTTGTCGAACTTCTTCAGCGGCATGCCGAGATCTGCCGAGGCGTACATCCGACCGCCTGGGTAGGCGCCGATCACGGCCATAACGACGCTCTTTCTGCTGTCTAGAACTGGGCGTTTCATCTTCTGGTTTCTCCTTGGAGTCGTCGCCCCTACAGTCATTTCATACGGCCTGTGCAGAGATTTGCTCGGTGGTCTCCGCAAGGATTCCCGGCAGCACTTCCTTACCTATTACCCGCGACAGGTCTTGCAGGATCTGGAACGTCAACCGGCCACGAGGCAGCTTTTTGTTGCCAGCCCAGCGCTGAACCACTTGCGTCACCGTGCGCACTTCATAGCCGTGACTTAGCGCGAACTGACGAAAGTTGCTACCGCGCTCAATGAGCCGTGCTTGGATTTGGCGCTTTTCCATGGCTTGGCTCATGGTTGATGTGTTCCTAGTTGGTTAAGATGTACTCATTGCGCATAAGCCTATTTATTCTATTTAAATAAATCAAGCGGTATTTATTCAAAATGCAGAAAAAGTCTCTCGACGCCGTGCTCGAACGCTTGATGACAGTCTTTGCCGTTGATAGCGATAGCGAGTTGGCGCGTAAGCTCGACGTTAATCGACAGACGTTGGGAAGCTGGCGTAGCCGGCAGTCCATTCCTTATGCGTTATGCGTAAACGTAAGCGAGGCTGAAGGCGTTTCGCTGGATTGGCTGCTCACAGGGGAAGGGGCAATGTTGCGAGGTGGGCCAGTTGCGCCCACTGCTTCGCCAGTCACTAGCCCTCAGGAAGACGCAATCTTGGCTTTGTTCCGGTCTTTGGAAGAGACCGACAGGCGGGAGATACAGAGCGCTGCTGAAGAAAAGAAACGCATAAGGGACATAGAGCAGCGCCTAAAGGATTTGACTGACGCCCTTGCCGATACTAAACGGCCAGCATAGTCTGTGGCGATTGAAGTTTACGAGCTTATAGTTGCGATTTGAAATTATAATAGCAGCTTGCAGGCTAATAGCGTTGTATGGATCTACAGATTATATAATATAAATCATAGGGAAGTGTAGTTATGAAAATCGAATTTGATGTTTTGGTAACTGAGCCTCATATTTGTGAGGCGGCATTATGAGTGATGGTGGAAATGTCTGGTCCGATGACCTCATGGGGCGTGAGCCTAGTGCTAAGTTTCTAACTTCTTATCTTCTAGCAAATCCCCATATTAAAGTTTTGAATGTTAATTCTCCTTGGGGGGCGGGCAAGTCTTTCTTCTTAAGTCGTTGGAAAAGAGAGCTCAGTGAGAATCACGTGTGTGTTTTTTTTAATGCTTGGGAAACAGACTATACAGCTGAGCCCCTTATAGCACTTGTCACATGCATTGAACAGCAAACTATGGACAGTGCCTCTCTTGGTTCAACGGATGCTGGTAAAAATGTTATTAGAGTTGCGTCAACACTGATGAAAAAAGCTGCACCTCTGATTGCTAAAGGACTTGTAAAAAAGTTTACAGGAGTTGAGGTTGAGGAGTTGCTTGGAAAAGAAGCGGCAGATGACTCTGGTAACTTGGCAAAAGGGGTGGTAGAGACTTTAATAAAAGAGCAATCTAAAACGGCGACTCACGTTAAAGAATTCAAAGAAGCTATTCTCGAAAAGCTAGCGCAGGCGGGGCTAAATTTTGATAAAAAAAGCCCAGCGTTTATTTTTATTGATGAGTTGGATAGATGCCGTCCAACATACGCTATTGAACTTCTCGAAAGGGTCAAGCATTTCTTCGAGCTTGAGGATTGCCGCTTTATTGTAGCCTCAGACTCGACCCAGCTAGCTCATTCTGTACGAGCAGTTTACGGTGAGAAATTCTTCTCAGAACGCTACCTGAGCAGATTTTTTGATGCTGAATTTAGGCTTGATAATACAGATATTTATAAAGTTGCAAAGTGTGCGAAATTTGATTCGAATTATGTCGGTCTGCAAATTTCTACTTCTGGCTATTCGTCGAGTTATGTTCAGGGTGCGAAAAGCATAGAACCATCTAGCAGTACTATTTTTACTAATGAGCCGAATTATCCAGAATGCGCCTTGATTCTGGTCGGGATGGCAAAATATTTCAGGGTCGAGCTTAGAGAAATGCTTCGCTATTCTCAGCAAATTAATAGTATGGCTAGTGCACTTCCTGCTCACAGCTTTCATTATTTTTGGGCGGCTTACCTGATATTTTCTAAGGCTGCAGATGAGGAGCTATATCAGTCATTAGAAGTCGGAGATAAGTCCGATTTAGCTATTGATGAGTATGAGTCAAGTAAGGCGTTTCCTGTTAAGTTTACTTTTTCTGGTAGTCAAGAAAACTTAGGGCAAATTGCAAAGCTGTATACGCGGCTTCTAAATTCATCTGATGAAGACTTGCGAACGCTATTGAATAATATGAAAGGGTGGAGAGAAAATGTTGTTCGATATGGTTACAGGGATCTGGATACACTACGTCTTTACAAAAAGCTCGTAGAACTTGCGCATAGAATCACCTAGCGAGTGGATGTTCCGAGAAAAAGTGTAGATTCGTTTGGGTGAGGTGCACTAACGGTTGGACTTCGCCCATTCTCTGTCTATTGCCCGTTTGGCCGTTTTCTCACTGGCATACAGCCAGCGCAATCGCCTTAGCTTCGCCTGATCCCCCACCGTAATCGTCTTTTCCTTTCCGGTTTTTTGGTCGCGGTAGTACGCGATGATGCCTGTGTAATCGTCCTTGTTATCTTCCGCCAGGTCTTCAACGTTGTCCTCGGGCAGCTTGCTCTCCAGTTCCAGGCTGACGGTGTAGCCGCCATCCGCACTCAGGCTGTGCTGCACGTTGCCGCCGTACCAGATGATCTCGTCGATTTCAGCCTTCACGCCTTGGAGCGTGTACGTCAGCTCGGGGATCAGATCGGGCCGGCCCATTGCCAGGTTGTAGCTGAGGGTGGCGCTGCCGCGTTGTAGGCGTCGGAACTCAGCACGGGCGGCGCGCAAGGCCGACTGCTGGTCGCTGTACGTGTGGCGAAGGTCTTTGAGGTTGTCACCGCCGCCGGCAATGGCTTCCTGTTTCTTGGCGCTGTTCACGTCGTAGTAATACGCGCGTACGCCGTCGTAGCTGTCGCGGTCGGCTTGCAAGTAACGGTGCTGGTCGCCGTCGGCACGGGTGAGGGTGATGTGCGGCAGATCCAGACCGCTGGCGGTCTTGCCTCCGCCCGCCGGCAAGCACAGCAGGCACCCGGCTTTGACGCTGGCCACCGCGTCGAACTCTTCGCCCAGGCGGCTGATCAGGTTGGCATCGGATTCGTTGGCCTGGTCGAGCTGCAGGATGGGCAAACTGTCGAGAGTGCCAGCAATGGTGGTGGTGAGACCGTTACCAATGGCTATATCGCCCAGGACGTCGCCGAGGGTGGTGTTGCTCCAGCTGCGCTCGCGTTTGGTTTTCAGACCCTTGCGTAGATCTGCCGATCGAGCGCGAATACTGAGCACGTCCGGCGAGCCGCTGTGCTCGGTTTCGTCGACGGTGTAGGTGCCTTTCTCGACCAGGCCGGTGTCGCTCCAGCCCAGCCATAGGCGCAGCACCGCGCCCTTGGGTGGGATCGTCAGCAGGCCGTCGTGGTCGCTCAGGGTGATGCTCAGTTGGTCGGCCTCGACGCCGCGGTTGTCAGTCAGCTCCAGGCTCATCAGCCGCGGGCTGATCAGTTGGGCGATGTCCAGGCCGTCGACGGCGAGCCGGAAGGCGGGCACAGGATAGGCCGCGTCGCGGACGTAGCGCTCGGCGGTGTTGCGCAGATAACCGGTGACCTTGGCGATGAGGAGGTCGATCACAGCAAACCTCGCAGGATGTTGAAGCCGATGCTGGTAGCGGCGCCGAGCAGGTCGATTCGGTCGTCGTCGGTCCGCTTAAGGCTTAGGGTGAATTCAATCCGGCGAGGAGTGCCGTCTCTGAAAAATACGGTCTTGGTCTCGCTCAGGCTGTCGATGATCCAAAGCCCATAAATCCTCCCGGTACCCTCGACCATGGGCCAGGCCTTGCCGGTGTTCGCCATCAAGCGAATCGCGTCGAGGCTGACGGCGCTGCCCGCCAACTCGGGGAAGATGATGCCGGGGAGGGTGATGGCGTCATCCCCACGGCCTACGAATTGCCGCGCGGGAGCGGTGCCTACGCGGTTGTTGCTGGCGTGGCGCCAATCGGTTTGACGTTGCAGTTCCTGGTAGGCGGCGGTTCTGAGGCTGAACACGAACATGCCGAGGGCCATCATCATGGTGGTTATTCCAGGTCAGAGAGTTTGCTGCGCTGACGCGCTTTCTTTTCGTTTTCGATGCGGGCCATCATCGCGCGCATGCTCTTTTCCAGGCTTTGCATGTCGGTGCCAGGTCCTGCCGTGATGGTGATTTTGTAGGTGTCGTGGCTGTCGTAAACAGCAGCCGCAGGCGAGCTGCTGATTGGCGGCGTGTTGTCCACGGCAAACGCCGGCATCTCCGTGACGCCCAGGGCCAAGGTGCCTGCCGCTGTCAGCTGCTTGCTTATGCTGGTCAGGGCGTTCAACGGTCCGTTCTGTCCACCTTCAAGGCCCTGGGTAAGCCCGGCCATGGTGAACCCGCCCAACTCCGCGAACACGCGCGACGGGCTGTGGATACCGAGCTTTTCCTTGAACCAACCAATGCTGGCGTCGCCGATCGAGCCAATGGCGTCTTTGACGGAACCGAGACCAGCCGTCAATCCATTGATCAGACCGTTGACGATCATGCCGCCGAACTCTGTGAATTTTCCCGGCAGTTCCAAGCCGAAGTAATTCATAACCCCGGAGAAAGCTTGGTAGAACATGCCAAGTGGGCTGAAGTTAGTGATCAGCTGAAGAATGCCAGTAAGGCCCTGGTCAAAACTGGTCTTGATATTGACCCATAGGTTAACGGCACCGGTGGTGATTGAGCCGATGCTTTGAAGCAACGTCGTGATCATATTGCCGAAGGCCGCACCAAATCGCTGCCCCATCGACTGGGCTGCGCCGCCGACGTCCTCAACCGGCGTCAGCAGGTCTCTGAACCAACGAATCAGCTCGCTGATGCCGGTGGAGATCATGTTGAATATTGGCTGTACGATGCTGCCGAGCAGTCGCAAAGCGTCACCGACAACCGGAATTGAGTAGGCGGCTCTCGCCAGGCTGCCCAGTAGGTCGCCGAACTTACTAAAGCCATCGAGCGCCGGTTGCAGAGCTGCGCTAAGTCCCTGCCAGAAGCCGATGAAAAAACCTTTTATCGGTTTCCAGTATTTGTAAACAAGAAGCCCGACAGCTACTAAACCTGCAATTGCTGCGATTAACCAGCCAATGGGTGTTGCCAGGATCGCACTGCCGATTGTACTGATAGCACCGCCTAGCGTAGTGGCGAACATCCGTGATCCCTGCGCTAACATAGGGAAGACGTTGCGGGCCAACCCGGTCAGTGTGGGCATTAGCCGGCTGAGCATTTTGGTGATGCCGCCACCCTGAAGACCGAACATTGTCATGCCGTAGCGCAGCACCGCGAACGGGCCAAGCATGCTCGCCATAGTCAATGCCAAACCGCCGAAAACGAATGCCAGCGCAGCAATCGCGGCCACGACCTTGACCAGGCCACCGGCCAACTTGGGATTCTCCCTAGCCCAGGTGCCAACGCTATTCGCGATCTCCCCCAGCGTGTTGATCAGATCCTTGAGTTCCGGCGCTACCGCTGCACCGAACTCTGCCATGGCATTGGTGAAACTACCTTCTGCGGCCTCCATGATGTTGGTGAGGGTGCTGAGTTGCTCGTTGACTCGTGTACGCAGATTGGCCTGGGTTTGCAGCTTCTGCTGGACCTCCTTATACCCGGCCAGACCCTTGTTCATCATCGTATTCAAGGTGGTGAGCGTTTCAGCATCATCCCCAAAGAGCTTGCTGATTACAGCCGTGCGGTCGGTGTCATTCAGAACTTTAAGCTTTTCCACCTGCGCGTACAGGTTCTCCAGGCCAGCAAAATTGCCGTCAGAATTTGTGAATTTGAGCGAAACACCTTTCTTAGCCCCCGCCGCGATCTTATTGGCTTTATCAACCTTGTCCTGGTCCAGGCCAGCCTGGAAGATTTTGCGGAAGGAGTTACCTGCCGCACTTCCGTCCATGCCTGCCTGGTCCATCATGATCAACAGCGGCGCCAGTTCCTTGGCCGCATCAAGTCCCGACTTTTTGATGGTATCCATGACAGGCGCGATTTTACTGAAGCCCTGGAGCATCTTGTCCGAGTCCAAGCCAGCGTAGAAACCACGCTGGATGGTATCCATCAGGCTCATCATGTCTTTTTCGCTGGTACGCGTGGCGTCCTGCATCTTGGCGGCAAACTCAGCCGCCTCCGTGGCTCCCATATTCAACTGGACGCCCAAGTATGCTGCGGCCTCACCAGTACCGCCGAGGATGCTCTGTGCGCTGATGCCCTGGCGCCGAAGCATGGTCATCATGTTCTGGAAGTCAGCTGTGGTACCGGGCAAGCGGTCTCCCAGCTTGGTGGCCAGGTCGGTGATCTTCTGGAAGTCCTCCGAGACCTTGCCGGTGTCGTCCATCATTGACACCTTGAGCTGTGTGGCGGAATCCTCGTTGGGTGCGAAGGCCTTCACTGCGGCGGCAATGGGGCGGCTGGCTGCATAGCCAACGCCCAGGCCAGCGGCGCCGTTCACGGCAAGATTGCCGGCGGCACGTTGGGATTTTTCCATCTGACTGCGGGCCAACACCGCCTGCTTGTGCTGGGCGCTCAGCTCGGCCATGCGCTTGCCTTGGGTGCTGATACTGACGTTGGTGGCGTTGATTTGCTCGCGCAGCTGGCGCTCGTGGGTCCCAAGGTTTTTGGTGCTGATGCCGGCGTCGTAGAGTTTCGAACGCAGGCCTTGCAACTGCTCGCTCTGCTGCTGGTGCTGCTGCTTGAGTCGTGTGGCCTCACGTACTGCCGACTGAAAGCTCCTGGTCATTGCCCTGGTCGGCGCGTCGGTGGCGGCGAGTTCCTGACTCAGGGATTTGACGCGGTCTCGTGCGGCGGTGAGAGACGCGCCGGTTTGCTCAGCAGCCGCGCGCTGAGCCCGCCAGGCGCTGACGTCTTTCTGTTGGGACGTGAGTTCTTTCAGGCGGTCGCGAGCGTCCTTGAGGGCGCGTGCGGTCTGGATGCCCCCCTCGCTGATGTGCTTCAGGGGGCGGGTAGCTTTGTCGATGGTACTGAGCAGCACCTGAAGTTTCAGATCATTTGCCATCGGTGGAGCTCCGCACCCTGGCGCGCTCGCGCCAGTCCATCAGTTCCTTCAAGCCCAACTGATCCATGTCAGCCGGCGCCCAGTGAAAAACCACGGCCAAGTCGGCCATGGCGTCCTCTACGCAACGAGGGATGCGTCCGTCTTCATCGATTTCTGTAGCAAAAAACCAGACACCTTGGTGCCGAGTGCGAACAGGTCGGCCGGGTCCATCGACGTCACTTCGACGGCGGTGAGGGTAGGGGTGCTTATGCGCGGAACCACCTTGACCAGGCTGTTGACATCCATATTCAGCAGCTCTGCCAGGCTCACGCCGCGCAGCTCGCCCGAGTTGGGTTTACGCAGGGTGATGCTGTCGATGCTGGTGGTTCCACGGCGGATAGGCGTATCGAGGGTGACGGTGTTGTCGTCGACCAGCGGTTTAACGTCGGGTTGTTCGGTCGTTTCGGTTTTCATGGGAAGAGCTCCTGGTGGTGGGCAAGTGTGTTATGTCGCGGGTGGGCTATCAGATGCCCAGGGCGTTGCGCTGTTTTTCCAGCATGTCGACGCCTCCGACCTTCTCGATGAAGTTCAGTAGGTCGATTTCAATGATCTCTTCGTTGTCGACCGTCAACTTGTAGTAGGTGCAGGTGGTGGTCATCGAATGCTCGGTGTCTTCGCCAGGCTGAGCGTCACCCATTTCGATGGTCTCGTGACGACCGCGCACAACTACTTCCACGGCGCTGACTTCGCCCGTGTCGTCCTGCTCATAGGCGCCGGTAAAGCGCAAGCCAACACCCGATGCGTTGACCATGCCGAACTGTTTCAGGCTGATCAGGTCCAGGCCGCCAGTCTTCCATTCGAACTGGATACCGTCGTCGGAAAAGCCAAGGTCAGCCTTGACCGGGCCGTTCATGCCGCCGCCACGAAAGGCTTCCATCTTGCGACCGAGGGCAGGCAGGGTGACGGACTTCACCACGCCCCTGTAGGCGTTGGCGTCATTGAACAGCATGAGGTTCTTGAGTTTGCGTGGCATAGCCATGACGGTGTTCTCCGGGTGTTTGGCAGGGGGTTAACTCCCCTTGCGGGGAGCCCCGGTTTAGCCGTTGATCTGACTGGCGAACTGCATCAGGTAGCGGTCGGTGATGCGTTGGCGCAGGGTGAGGTCTTCCAAGGGCGGTACAGGCGTGTAGTCGTAATCGATCGTCAGCTTGCCGGCCTTGAGGGTGTCTTTGTCGTTGATGTCTTCCGGGTACCAAGCACTGCCGCCAATCAGGTAGCCCTGGGCAATCAGCTCGCGGAACTTGGCGTTGAGGCCTTCGAGGAGGTCCCGCACCAGGGAGGCATGCATGGGCTTGTCCACGGCCCACATATGCGCTTCGGCCATGGTGTCAGCGAGGATCTGCGCGGTACGGGTGTAGTTTTCGAAGGCAAACAACGGGTCGTCGCTGCACGTGCGGCTCCCCCAGAAGCGGAAGCCGCCCTCACTGATCAGGGTGGTGACCTCGTTGCTGTTGAGATAGTTGGCGTCGGTGGCCGGGTTTTGCAGATCCCAGAACACGTCGGCGCTGATCCCGGTCACGCCGTTGACCGCTACGTTGGAGATGGTCTTGTGCCAGCCGGTGTCCTTGTCGATCAGAGCCCGCAGGCCCAGGGCGCGAGCCACTGCAGACGCGGTAACGGTAGCGCTGGTGACGGTGTTCCAGTTCATGAACTCCGGCCAGATCACCATGACCTCACGGGCGCCGAAGTTCTGGCGGTAGGCGACCACCTCTTCCTTGGTTTTGCAGTCCCACGCACTGACGTAGGCGAAGGCACGCAGGTCCTTGGCGATCGATACCAGGGCGGCGGCCACCGGCTGGCTGTCGAGGCCTGGCACACCGAGGATACGTGGTGTCATGCCCACGCGCGCCTTGGCGGCGAGCAGGGCTTTCATGCCGGTGTACTTGCCGTCGGCGGTGGTGGTGCCGATCAGGGCGCTGATGGTGGCTGATTCGTCTGCGCCTTCCTTGACCCGCACCACGATAGTGTAGGGCTTGGTCTGGTCGGCAATGGCTTGCAGGCTGGATGCCAGAGTGCCCTTAACGCCAGCCTTTGCGATCGCTGTTTGGACGTTGGTCAGCAGAACGGGGGTGTCCAGCGGGAACGCGAGTGGGTCCGCATCTTCAGCCGTACAAACCAGGCCGATGACTGCGGTTGCGATGGTGCGAATGGGGCGGGTGCCGTCGTTGAGTTCGAGAACCCGCACGCCGTGGAGATAGTCTGAACCGGCCATGGGTGGTTGCCTGCGCTGTGATGGAATGACAGTGCACAGGCTGCCGCGCGCGCGCCGAATGGGCGAGCGTCGGGACTTGTAGGGTTGGGGTTTACAGGGCCAGGCAGCGGATGCCGCCTGGCGGGAATCACTGAGACTGCTCGGCCAGCCAAGCGGGTGCACGCGGTCGGTGTTCAATCAACGGAAACTGCCCCGTTTCAGGCCAATTGCGCAGCGCTCGGCGGTAGGCCTGAAGCTCTGTGTACTGCGCGGCAGTCAATGTGGTTTCCATAGCCTCTTCCAACTCGTCTCGATGACGCGAAACAACGCCATCAGTCTCCGCAAGTTGCCCGTCGCGCCATAGACGTTCAACGGATGCGAGAAAGTCCGGGGACGGATTAGGTGGATCAATCAACATTGGGTAGCCGCTTTCTGACAAGGCCAACACCTGACCGTCAGCCTGACCTTGCAGCAGTTCGGCATGCTGCTCAACGGTGATCTTCAATCCACCGTTGTCGCGATCCAAAAACAGAAAACGCTGATCTTGTTCGACCCACTTGGCCCACATTGCAGGCGGGGGCGCTGGAGGTAGATCCGTCAGCACCGGGACGCCATCGACAGACACCATAATCTGCCCCTGATGAAGGCCCGCCATCAGGGTGTCGTATTCGTCTGATGTGAGCTGAGTCCCGCCGTTGTCGCTGTCCGAGAATAGGAAGCTCTGGTCATCATCAGACCACTTTGCCCATACCGTCATGCCGCCGCTCCTTTTGCAATGTAGTGACAAACTGCTGAGGGAATATTGCAGCGGCCGTTAAACCCCGAGCTGGACGCGGAATCATGCCAAGCCGACGAGGTAGTCGTTGAAGCGTTAACGGGAGTGATAACCACCTCATCAACCCGGCCAAATCCTAGTGGAAAGCTCACAGCCACAGGTGCCCCTGGCGTTGCGCTGGCAATAAATGTCCCTCGGCACTCTTGCTGCCCATTCGGCAACTTTTGGTGGCCGCTTGTGGAAGTCGATCCTGCAAACATGGCAGCGTGTCTAAGCGCGACAGAGCCGCCGACCAATCGCCATTCGCCCGACAGGCGTGCCAATATCGCCGAATCCCCTTGACCAAGAACAAGGCTGATGGCGCTACCGCTCAGGTTCGTACAAATCTCGCCGTTCGACCCAGATATGGTTACAGCGCCAGCACCACCGCTTACAACCTTGATCATCCCGCCAGACGCGATAGGCGCAGTTGGTGGCAGGGTTATGGTCACTGCTGCGGCTGCCCCCACGTTAACGATGCTACCGACGCTTCCATTGGAAAGTGTCGTGCTGGCAGAAACGGAACTGAAACTGCCCCACTCCATACCCATCTGCTTTACGAATTCGGTAGTCGCGAACAGTTTGGTGTTATCAAAGCGATCCGGGGTATAGCCGAACACCTTGGAAAACTGCAACTGAGCCGAACCAGACGCCCACCAGGCATTGGCGCCGTTACTGCCCAGGGCAAGGGTTGCACCCGGCTGCAGCAAAATGCTGATCGGCTGATTACCGTTACCGCCGTTTATCCAGTCCGCCCCAGCACAGGTCACCGTCACGACACCGTTGCCGATGTTGCGAAAATGAATCGCGCTTCCCGATGGCACTGCGTTAGCCGCTGGCAACGTCAGCGTAAAAGCCCCTATCGTCGAGACCAGCGTACCAACTGCCCCTGCGGTCAGCGTGGCGCTAGCGACAGCATTGGTAAAGCCACGATAGTTGCCGGATGCACGCATGACGTATTCAGTCGTAGCAAGCAACTTATCGTTCGCGAAAAGTGGCGGTGTCGTGGCCGTTGGCGTACCCAAGAAAGCTGGCGAGTTGATCGGTGCAAAGCCTTGCGTGACGTTCTGAAACGTCAGCGCTGTAACGCCCAGGACAATCACGCCATCGGTGATTAGTTGCCAGCGGGTGTCGGCCAGCGTCGCACCTTGCTCGACAGATACCAACAGGGCTGATGTGACCTCGGCGTTGCTGTTGGCATCCGGCGCCCGAGCCCAAACGCCCGCAGCCGCGATGTACAAACCGTTGTCTTTAGCGACCGCTTGGTTTTTCACCAACACACGATCACTCGCTACCAAGACAATACCGTCGATGGTCTGAAGCCCCGCCAGCGCAATGTTGGCCGTTGTGGCCACACGTACCGACTGCTTGCTATCGAGCTTGTAAAGCTCCTCCATAATCCGCAGATCGACATACTCGCGAGTCGCCAACACCACGGCCGGGTCAATCTTCAGCGTGATATTTCCGGTGCTGGACACAATGAAATTCATCCGCACTACTTGCGTGCGGCCCGATCCTTGGGAGAGCAGCGATTTGTAGGTCGGCGCACAGTTCGCGACCGCCACGAGATCGCCGTCCGCGTCGTACACACCAATTTCGCGAATCCATCGACCGCCTTCATCAGCCGGAATAATCTGCTCAGCAATGATCACAGCCGGGTTCGCCGGATCAACCCGAACTTGATTCAAAGGACGGCGGCGCCATTCGTTGATCAGGCGAGTCTGCGACGCACTGGGGATGGGGTCAGTGTTGTTTGCGTCACCCACGCCCATTTCATTGAATTTCCAGGGAATGCCGAGCGCGTCAGCGTTCGCCTGCTTAGCCATACCCACGTTAGTGAGGATGGCGAAAAACTGCGAATTCGCATCAATCATAATAAACGTCCAGGGTGTCTATGGAGTGTTCGCGACCAACCACGCCGATGGTCCCGGAGACCTCAATGTCACGCATGACCGGCGGGTATATGTCGATTTCATCGCCGTCGTACAGGGCGACGCTGATATTCAAAACGCCTGAGGTTTCCAGGCTGATCGCCAGGCCGGTCAGGTGGCGGGTGAGCGGCTTGGCGTCATCGATCAGCCAGGTCAGTTCCTGATACATTTCTTCGGTGATACCGGTGTCCAGCACGCCGACCTTTAATGCGAAGGTAGCGGGCACTCCCTCGGGCACTGTCTGCCACCATTCCTGCACCTCGATCAGATAACCCAACGGCTCGACAACGCGGCGCAGAGCGCCGATGGTGCCTTTGTGAGCGTGGATGTAGCGGGATGAGCGGATGGCCGCGCGCTTGGTGGCTTCTGTCCAGTTGCTGTCCCAGCGGTCGACGGAGAAGGCCCAGGCCAGGTAGGGCAGCGCCACCATCGGGCAGTCGTCCGGGTTACACAGCTGCCGCAGTGGGATCGGTACACGTTGAATCTGCGCCAGTGCTTGTGCTGCTTGGCGCTCAAGCGGCGTGGAGTTTCCCGGCAGCAGTTGCTGAGCGCCCATTACTCGGCACCCCGCGTGACGGTGATTCCGGTACAGAAGGGCGCCTGGGCCTTGGTGGCGACGATATCTACCCAGTCTTCCAGTACGACTTTTCGAATTCCCTCAACGTGCAACGCGGCATGGATGGCTGATTCCGAAACCTCCATACCCAGCCGCCGACGTTGACTGACGTAGGCCAGCAGGCTTTTCTCAGCAGCCACCAAACTGGGTTCCGACTCTGGGCCGCTGCTCAGCGGATACAGCTTGGCTTTGACCTGGTAGCGGAGAATTTGCGCGCCTTGGACGGTCAGGCGATCAGCCACAGGCCGGCGGTCATCGTCGCTGAGGTACGCCTTGACGGCGGCGACCAGATCGGCAGATGCCGTACCGTCACCAAGCAATGCCTGTACGGTGACGACTGCGACGGCAGGCGATGGGCTTTCAGCGGTTGCGTCGGCAACTCGGCCATCTGCCCCGCGCGCATGAAAAATGTAGCTCTGGCGAGGTCCCGCAGTGCTCAGCCCTTCCCAAGACATTTGCGCCCGTTCGCGCAAGCTGTCATCGCTTTCCATAATCCGTGCCACGGGTGGAACCGCCAAGGGTTTGGCTTCTTGGACTACCAGGCGTTTGACGTTGAAGTTGCCCGCCAGTTGGTCCAGGTCGGGGCCTCTGGCGAAGGCCAGCAGGTTCGCCATAGATGCTTCATTGACCCGCTGACGCCAGATGGTTTCGCGATAGGCGTTCTCTTGCAGCAGTTTGGCCAGGGGGTCCGAATCCATGTCGAGGCGGGCGGCAATCTGCGGTTGTTCCTCGATCGGCCACAGGCTGATCATGTAGGCCTTGCGCTCGGCAAGGATCAATTCGAAGTCGATCTGTTCCACGATCTGCGGCGCAGGGAGTTGGCTGAGGTCAATCGCGGCAAAGGAATTCATACGCCGCCACCCATTTGCAAAGGCACGCTCAAGCTCAGCGGCTCATTGCTGTCGACGACAGAACCTTCCAGCTCCAGAACCGATTGCCCTTGCAGGTTCGCGCCGAGGAACTGCACACGACTCAGACTTATGCGGGGTTCCCAGCGCATCAGCGCCATGACCGTGCCCGCGTAAAGGCGCAGGCGCGTTGCGTCGTTGAAGGGATGATCCACCAACTCGGATAACAGGCTGCCGTATTCGCGGCGCATGATGCGGGTGCCGATACGGGTGGTGAGGATGTCACTGATGCTCTGGCCGATGTGGTCTAGTTCGCTGATGTCGGCGCCGGTTTCTCGGTTCATGTTGGTACAGGCCTCCCGGACTGATCGGTGCCCTGCTTGACGCCTGAGGTCAGGTGATTGACCAGGCTGACACCCGCCGCGACCACGTCTACCGAAACGTCCACCCGGCCGACCACGTTCTGATTGCCGGTCTGGTTGTAGTCGCCCTGGTGATTGATGGGGCCGATGATGTTGATTCCGCCCTTGCTGACCAGGCTGGTGGTGCCGTTGCCGGGTAGGGTCGCGTTGAGGTGGTGAGCGACGCTGTCGTACTCGATCACCGCGCCGTCGGCGTAGGTGCGACGGTGTAGGCCCGCGCGGTTGCCGTTGGCGGGAATGTGGTCGCTGAACAGGCCGGTTACGACGACGCCGTTGGCGAGTTGGCCGGATGGGCTGAACAGGATCACCTGTTCGCCCTCGGTGGGAGGATCCCACTCCTGATCGGCTCCGGCACGCAGGGCGAGCCACGGCAGCCAGGCGGTAGTCAGCGTTCCGGTTTTTACCTGCACGCGCGGGGGCTTCATCTGCACGGCGGCGATGACGCCGAAGCGGATTAGGTTTTCGAGCATGCGGGAGAGGGCGGCGAAGTCGTTCATGGCGCCGATGGTCGCGCCACTTGTGCAGAAGTGCTGCTTCTGTCAGTTGTAAGTCCGGATTTTACAACTATTTAAAAACTCAGCTGACATTTAAAATTTGTTCTAAGGAGTATGAGGGGGATTTAGTTAGTTTTGATGTAGTTGGTGAGTTGGTTTGGGTGCCACATTGAAACCAATTCTGTTGAATTAATAAGCTCTCGACCATTGTCCATTGCCGGGACCTCAGGTGCAGTTGGCTTCAGCAATACTATTCTTTAGGACGACAAAATCCTTTTTTTAGACTTCGTTCGTGGCGGTTTTTTTTCTCTGAGCCAAATTTTGGTTGGTAAAAAATCAAATCGGTGACCATTTTTTTTCGGTCGGTGACGAATTTTTTTATTGGTTTTTTAGAAAATATATAATAATCAATTAGTTATGTTTGGTGATGTGATTTTTTTGAAAGAAAATTTTTTATTGACGTTTTAAAAAAAAGGTCTTAACTGAATTTTTATTTAGGGGGGAATGTTCATGAGAAACCAATGGCTCCTTATCCCAGTGTTAATGACCGCCGCGATTGGAACTCCCATCGCAATGTTGCGTTATTACACAATTCAAGAAACGGTGGGGAAAGATAATTTAGCGGTGCTTGACGGTCACGTTTTTAAAAATGCATACAATCCTTTGATCAAATCATCACTAACGCCGGAATACTATGCTGAAGTTCTAAGGGAGGCTGTAAGGATTGGTTGTAGAGGTGGTGACGCATTTAGTACGAATACAGTAAGTGCAGATGCTGTTTTGAACTGCTTTCAAAGAAATAATGGAGAGGATAAGTCTGGGGAGGCGATTTATAATTCACTTAAAGGTAAGGTGACATCTATTACTTATAATGGTATGCACTTTTGTATGGCGTCTTACGTCGGAAAACTAAAGTGGGTCACAGCGGCGCATTGTTTTTTAGGTAAGGCATCACCGTATGATAACTATAAGATTTTATTAGATAGGCCATACGATATAAAGGTAACAGTCTGTGATAAGAAAAATTGCGATGTCGCTTTGGTAGAACCTTCAGGAATGGAGGGTTTTGATGAGGGTTATACGCCTCTGAATACTTCTCTGGCCACGATTTCTAGTAAGACTCAGCTTTTTGTTCCAGGGGTCGAAATAAACACTCCTATACCCGGAAATAATATTGATGGTGTGTCTGAGGTAATAATGTGGAGCAAAATAAAAAATGCTTGTATTCCTTATGAGGTTAGGAGTGGATGCATTGCATATACTTGCAGTACGTTGACTGGGTTTTCTGGAGCACCTGTATATGCTGTAAAAAATAATTCAGTAAGTCTGGTTGGCGTACATTCGGGGGGAGGGCTTGGTGGGGAATGTGCTGCAATGGAAATGAATACTGCTGTTACTTCAGATATTTTAGCGGAGATATTGAAATGAAGAGAATAGTTATTTTTTTTGCCTCCAGCTTGCTTGCAGCGTGCAACTGGGGACCTAAAACAGTAAATACAAAAGACTACAATATTGAGGATGTAAAGCTTAGCGATCCTATTGAAGAACTCAGAGTCTTTTCGCAAGTTCGAAGCAAGTGTGCTACAGAAACACTAAAAATGGAGACTGCGCTGCCGCTTGGCGCGGTGGTACTTGGATCTGCGATAAAACAGGTCGCTGCATATGGCAAGGATCAAGTTGATATAGCAATTAAATATTTGCAGGGGGATGTGAGAGTATCGGGGGTTTCCTTTTTAAGTGACTCCAGTATTGTTCCTCTTCCTGCCCCTGCTCCATCACCAAAGCTTTGTATTTTAGCAGTTTATGGGCGCTTTAGTAATGATGGTGAGGTTACTGCGAAAGACACGTTTAGAAAAATTCAAGTTAAAAATGGAATGAATGAAAAGCTCGAAACTTTCATTACTGCTCTTGGCGAATATCGCTTGTCGGGAGTTAACTCTCCAAGTCCATTAAATGGTTTGGTTGGTAATCCTGTGTTTTTTGTTGAAATTAAGGCGGAAATTATATCAGGTGCCGAATCTCCTGAGGATAAGTATGTTTATAAAATAGCGCCAACTTATCTTTGGTATCCTCACCCATTGCACAAAGGCGTATTTGATAGAGCAAAACGTGATCTCACAGTGGAAGTGGCTTTTAGTGATGTTAAGGCGATTACATCTCTAGATGGCTTTCCTGCGGGTCATATGTACCGAGCGAATGACTTTTCATCTAGATTTTCTTTTGTTGAGGGTGTTAAAAAGCCAACGCTTAATGTTGTTAGTCTTTCAGTAATTGAAGGTCCTGATAAGGTTCCCAGCGACAAGGCGCTTGCTATTGTAAATGATGCTATCAAGGCCAAGGGAGATGAGTTGACATCGAAACTCGATGAGAAGTACAAAACAGGCGATTAGGTTTTATATGTTGGCCCGTTAAGTCAAATAAACTTTCGGGTTGAGGGTGGCAAGGTATTCCTTTTGCCACCCCTCGCTCTGCCAACATAAATTGTACCGATTTTCTGTATGCTGAAATGTATATGCGGTTTTTAAAAGGTTTATATATAGTTTTAAATTCCGTTTTCAATGATGAGGGAGCGGACTGGAAAGTTTCTCTATTTGTGTAGGCCTATTAATATTTGGTCTCGTATTAAATCTATAGCTGAATTGTTTAGTCCCAGCACTTTTCGTTTTTCATAGCGTACGCTGGGTGCTCCGCGTTCAGCTCTGTCACTTAAACCATACTGGTGTATGTTCGCGATTCGTGCGATACGTCCGGTGAAACCCACGGTAACGCTTTTACTATCGCCGTTGACTTTCAAGTATCTCGCGCTTGGCAGCTTTTTGAACATTGCCAACTTCCGGCGAATCCGCCCTCTTTTCGCGCGCAGGTTCCGCTGCTTACGCGGCGCAAACTTAGTTCCGTCTGGGTTTTCCTGCGCAATTACTCGCCTCTGCTGACTGCGGCGCAGCTCCTGCCCAATACTTCGGGAAAGTTTGCCTCGCTCACCTGGCTCCAGCCGATCCAACAGCACTGCGGCCCAGGTCTCCAGTGCTTCCAGATTATTCGCCATCTGGCACTCTCCATTCGCTGGTGTTGCCCTGGCTCCCAGGCTTCCAGTTCGGATCGAGGTATTCCGCCACATACTGCGGTTCGTTCGGATGCTTCACGGTGGTGTTGCCCTGATCATCTTTTCCGACGACCACCCGCTCTGTCAGCGGCAGGGTAATACTGAGGTCCACTTTGGTTTTGTCGAGGATGTCGGCTTCGAACTGGATACCGTCTTTGACCTTATCCAAGTTTTCCAGCAGATCGGACTGGTTGACGCTCAGCCAACCCAGGATGGGCAGGATCACGCTATCGGGGTGACCGGCGAATTCGGTGAGGATGATCTGCAGGTCAAAGCTGTACTCAAACGACAGGGTGTGTGCGGCGGTGCAACGGACCTTGCCGTTGTCGATGAATATCAACAGACGGTCGGGGTCGTGCTTGAAATCGGGGACGGTGGCCAGGAGGTGAGCGCGTAGGCTCTCGGGCTTGTTCATGGGTTGGCCTGCTGGTGTTTGTAAACCATGTCGACCTGTGCCGCGCAGTCGGCCCAGGCGGCTTCGGCACGGTCTTGGTCGGTCAGTAGGTCACCGTTTTTGAGGGGGCTGGTCGCCGGCAGGTGGCATGGCACCACGGCCGGACAGCCAGTCACGATAAGCTGCGGCGCCGGTGAAGGCGGGGCGCTCGCGCAGCCGGCGAGCAGCGTCAGGCAAAAGCTGAGCAGCCCAGTCACGCAGTTCGGAGTTTTCACGTTTGAGTTCCTCTATGGTGCGGGCGCGTGTCGCCAGGCTCTGGCGTAGCTGATCCTGCTGGGTGCGCAGGAGGGACTGTGCATCCCTTTCCTGTTTCAGGGTGGCAGTGAGGGTGTTGGCGGTTTTCAGGTTGCGGGCGGCGTCGTCGCGGGCGGTCTTTGCCGCATCTTGCGCCCGCTCGGTTTTGCCTTCAGCGACGTCGATGCGTGTTTCCTGGACCCAGATCAGCAACGCCAGGGCGCCGAGAAGTGCGAGGCCGTACAGGGCCTGGCGCAGGGTGCTCACGCGCGGTACCAGCCGAGTTTGTTCATGGCAGCGGCGTCGAGCTGCTTGATAGGGCCGCGCACGATCACGGCCCGAGCGCCGTCCATCAACTGGATGGCCTCGGCCAACAGCAACATATCGTCCTGTTCGGTCGACTCAGGCACCACCAGCAAGTCACCGTCCTGCACCCGTAATTTCTTCACCGCGTCGAAGTCGATCATGCCGCCACCCCTTGCCCGCACTCGCAGCCGGCGTGCCGCTCGTAGGCACGCTGGAGCTTGGTGTCGTAGAGATTCCGCAGGTAATCCGGGCCGTTGTAGAGCTTGGCGAACTCGGCCCATTTGCGGGCCTTCAGCGCCTTGTGTAGCACTGGGTCGGTTTCAATGAAGCGGGTGAAGGCGTCGAACTGCTGCGATTCGCCGGCACTCATTGCCGCCACAAAGTCCTGCACGCTGGCATAGCCGAGGCGCTTCCAATGGAACCCCATGATCTGGAAGGCGCCCCAGGACGCCGACTCCAGGGCGGCGGTGTCATCGATCAGGCGGGCCATGGCCAGGCGCTGGTGCTCGAAGGTACCGCCGATGTATCCACCGGGTTTCGGGTTGACCAGGGCAGGGTTGGCGGTGGCGAGTTGGTCGGCGTGCCGCTTGAGTTCGGCTGGGTCATCGCCGGCATGCTGAGGGGCGGCGAGCTGGCGGTACATGATGTGCCGTTCGAACAGGATCACCGGCTTGCCGTTGTCGAGAAAGCCTTTGCCCTTGGACTCCACCTCATTGACCGCGTAGATGCTCGCCAACGGGACGTCGAGGCGTTCGGCTGCGGCCACCAGGTCATGGTTGCGCAGCAGCTGGGCGCAGTCGCCGCCTGCGAGACTGGTTTGCGTCTTGGTGCCGGCGACGCCATCGGCGACTAGGCCGGCCTTCACCTGGTAGGCGCGGACGGCGGTTTCGGTGGCGTTGCCGTACTCACCGTCCGCCACCAGGTTGGCACCGTACTTGTTGAGGTTCTTTTGCAGGATCAGCACTGCTTGCGAGCGATCCCCGTGGCGAAGGGTTGTCATAGTTGCTCTACCTTTCGGTTGAAAAACTTTTTGGCCGCTGCCCGCGTACCTTCGACGCCCAGCAACCCGATCACCCCACCGAAAAAAGGCGCAGTGGACGTCGGGATACCGAGCAATGCCAGGCCATGGCTAGCCGCCAGGGCCAGCGTGCCGCACAGCGGCGCCTCGATCAGCATACGGCGCAGGGTGCCGCCGCCATACATGATCCGCAGGGCCGCGATGACCAAGGCGAGGACCCCGGCGTAAAGAGTCGGCCAGTTTTGTTCGAGCCAGGCGGCGAGCCAGGCCCATGTGTCGGGACGGTCAGGCATGCGCTTCATTCCGTTGTCCAGGGTTGGTGGGTTCAAGGGCTTGGTGCCACGGTGTCAGTCCCATAGCTGCACCATCTGCCGCTGAGGCGCGCTGGTTTGAGCTTCGGGCATGTTGACGACAAGGCCTTGCGGCAGGATTGGGCCGTGGTCGGCCAGGCCGGGGTTGGCCTCAAGTACGGCTTCGGTGACCCCCGCAGTGCGGCCGTAGAACCGCCAGCAGAGGGCGTCGACGGTGTCGTTTTGATTGGTGCGGACGGCGACGGGCATCAGATCAGCTCCACGGTAGTGCGGGTGCGACCTAGGAAGTCGCGCACAGCCCAGCGCAGGTCGCGTCGGTAGTCGTCGATGTTCGGGGTGATTGCTTCGGCTTTGTCGCTGCCGGTGTTGGTGGCGCTGTAGTCGCGGTAACGCTCGCAGACTTCGGCGCCGGTGCCGGCCTCAATCGCACGGCGGTACAGGTGAACCTTTACCGATACGCCCTTGATGCGATCCCCCGGCACGTCAGCCAAAGTGGCGTAGCCAGTGGCCTGTTGGCGGATTCGCCATTCGCTCAGTTCGTTGTTGAGATTGATCGCGGCTGCGATCACTGCGGTTTCCAAGCGGGCCGGGGTGACGCTGGCGTCGATGCGCAGCGAGGCGCGCAGGCCGTCCAGATCAATCGAAGGCCAGAACGGGTCAGTGTTGATATGCCCGCTTTCGACTGTGCCGCTGGCTACAAATGCGCTCATGACTGCACTCGAAAATAGATCGCCGGTGGTCGGGGCTTCACGTTCAGGAGGAGCGGCCTGGCCGATCCGCCCCGAGCCGGCGGGGTGCGTGGGGACGCTCAGTTAGCTGCATGCTTCTAGGTAGAAGGTGCAGCGTGTTTTTTCAGGAGGCGCTCAGCGCTGTCCAAATCCTTCTTGCCGCCGCAACCGTCGTGCAGCTCGATCGCCCGCTTGAGCAGATCGATACCGGCCTGAATCTGTCCGGGCTGGCCTGGCTCCTCGGCGGTGATGCCATCCAATGTCGCGCGGCCGGTCGCCAGGTACAGCTTGGCTCGGGCCTGGTCGGGCATGTCTTCGGCGTCGGTCAGTTCGACAGTGCGGTGCAAGATGCTCAGGTCGAAACTGCCATTGGCCTTCTGCGCTTTCAGCGCGGCCGTGGCGATTTCTTCCGCCACCAGGCAACCGGTGGTGCGTTCGAATCGGTCTGGCATGATCAGCTTGTGCTTGAGCACGTAGTCGGCGATGTCCAGGGCACCGCTGTAGTCCTCGACGTCAACGCGCCAGACCATGACGGTGGTCATGACGTCGTCCTGAGCACCGTTGCCTGCTGCAAGTACTCCCTCGACATACGGGATGTACTCGGGCAACAACTGTGCTTTGAGTGCAGCCTTGCCCTCGTTGGACTGGATGGCTTTCAGGCGCAGCCGATCTTGCAGCAGCTGATTCAACTGGTGCTCGTATGCAGTGGCGCCGGCCATGGATTGCTGTGGTGCCGTTTTCGCCGCTTCCATTGCCGCGCGTGCGCGGCGCTGGTGGGCTTGGGCGATGCTGAGTGCCATGGGGTTAACCCTCGCTGCCTGCGTCTTCAACCGGCGTGATGTTTTCCAGCAGGCAGCCCAGGCCATATTCCTCGACCACATAAGCTTCGTTCGACGATTCGAAGTTGCTGACGCGGTTCCACTCCGGCTCTTCCTTGAGGTAGCGGCGACGCCCGCCGATCTGCCAGTACACCGACAGGTTGGCGAAGGTAGTGATGAGGATCGTGCCTTCGGGAATGTACGGCACCTCGTACAGCGGCAAACCACCGACGCGACGCTGGGAGATGATCAGGTCGCTCGCCAGGGTGTTGGTCGCGTCTTGGTCTTTGTTGACCAGGGCCAGGAACTTGTCGTGAACCAGTTCGCGGCCGGTCAGTACCACCAAACCAGGGTTGCGGCGGTACCAAGGGTCGAGCAGCTGGATGGCGTCGTAGACCAGGGCATCGATGTTCTTGAAGTCACCGGTTTTGCCGATTGTGATCTTGCCGGCGACGGCGCCTTCCTTCAGCACTCGGTCGGGTGCGTGGGTGCGGTACTGCTGGAGCCAGCCGATATTGACGTCTTCCAGCAGCGGGTGCGCAGTGCGGTCGGTCTGCTCGGCAGCCGAGGTGCCGTAGAAACCGATCTGGATACGGTCGAGCGCCTGACGTTGGGCGATGGCGCTGGACAGGCGGGTTTGGAAGTCCGGGAACTTGGCCCAGGCGTCGAGCTGTTTATAGCTGACGAAGGTGTCGAAGTCGGTTTGTTCGGCCTTGTACTTGTCGCTCGACAGAGTGCCGATGCTGCGCGGCTCACGTTTTTTGACGTTGGTGTTGGTACGGCTGGCAACGGTGCCGCCCACGCCCAGGCCGACCTTTTCGCCTTCCTGTTCATCGACGCCGATTACGTTGACCTTGGTCAGGAACTCGCTCGACTCCTGAATCTTGGTTTCCAGGCGCTGCTGGATGGTTGGGTCGACGCTGAATGTGGCGGTGGCCGATTCAACGCCGTTGAGCAGTGCGACCTGGCTGAGGTAGCCGGTGAAGAGTTTTCGAGTGTCGTTACGCATGGGTGTCTCCGATAGTGGGCTGGGCGGTGTAGGCCGCAGGTCAGAACTCAGCCAGGGCTTGTTTGCCGCCGCCGGTTACCGGTGGGCGCTGGGTTTGGGAGTGGTCTTGGGTTTTTCCGAGGGTGGTTTTCAGCTCGACCAGGTCTTTGCTGAGCTGTTCAACCTTGGTGTTCAGTTCTCCGGAGAATTTCTTCTCGGCAGCCAACTGATCGGGCAGATCCTTGACGTGATCGGCAATCGCTTCGACGGCCTGGCCGATCTGGGCGAATTCGGCATCGTCCTTCGCCTGTTTGCCGCCGAGCAGTGCCTGCACCTTGCTGAAGAGTTGGGCGCCGAGGCTGGGTTTTTCTTCGATTTCTTCAAACTGGAGTTCGGTTTCCACCGCCTCGGTGAACATCGACGTCGCGGAGTAATGACGGTCTTTGAATGGGCTGGATTCTGGCTTCTGCGCGGAGAAAGACAGTACATCGGTGCCCAGGCTGGCCGGGGAGTCGGTTACCGCCAGGCCGACGATGTAGGCCTCGCCGGTGTCCGAAAAGCTGTCGTCGATTTCGATCGAGGTATAAATCTTCTGCTTGGCCTTGTTCATGGCGATCAGATCGGGCGTCGGCTCGACCTGGGCGAACAGGGCCAGCTTCTTCTGGCCGTTGATTTCCACTTCTTCGGTCTTGACCGCGAGCACGTCACCGTAGGCCTTGAAAGGGCTGTCGGGCAGCAGGCTACGGAAGTGCTCCAGCCAGATGCGAGCACCATAGGTGGCTGGATTGAAGTTCTTCGCCGCCTGTTCCAGCCAGCTGCGTTTGATGGTGCGCTTGTCAGAGGTAGCGCCCTCGACGGCGACGCGGAACCAATTACTGCGGAATTTCTTCATGCCGGGAATCCTCAATGCGTTGGGCGCTAAGTGCGTTGCAATGAGGGGCATGGTCGTGACGCGCGCGAGTTGCGGCAACGGGACGGGATTGTAGAGAGCGGGACTACAAGGGGCGGCGCTACTGACTCGCAGGCGTGGGCGGCAGCATCGCGGCCATGACTACGACTGAACTGCTCCCAATCGATCCCCGACGCCAATCCAAGTTCCTGTATTGGATGGGTTGGCGTATCTGCGAGATTGCCGAGGCTACGGGCGAAAAGGAAAAAACGCTACATAGCTGGAAGGCCCGCGACGAGTGGGACCGGGCGGATAACGTCGAGCGCATCGGTGGGGCGCTGGAAGCGCGCCTGGTGCAGTTGATCCTCAAGGAAGGCAAGAGCGGCGGTGACTTCAAAGAGATCGACCTGCTGCACCGGCAGTTGGAGCGACAGGCTCGCATCCAGCGCTTCCAGGGTGGCGGTACCGAAACCGAACTGAACCCAAACCTCGCCAAGCGCAACGAAGGGCCGAAGAAGAAGACGCCGAAAAACGACATCAGCGAAGACCAGATCGAGCAGCTGCGCGAAGCGTTTATCGATGGGTGTTTCGACTACCAGAAAGACTGGCACCGGGCGGGCAATCAGCGCACCCGCGTCATCCTCAAAAGCCGGCAGATCGGCGCCACTTACTACTTCGCCCGAGAGGCGTTTATTGATGCGCTGGAAACCGGGCGCAATCAGATTTTCTTGTCCGCTTCGAAGAACCAGGCCTACTTGTTCCGTGGGTACATCCAAGCGTTTGCTCGCGAGGTCATCGGCGTCGAGTTGACTGGTGATCCCATTGTGCTGCCGAACGGCGCCGAACTGTTTTTTCTGGGTACCAACGCGCGCACGGCCCAGGGCTATCACGGCAATTCTACTTCGACGAATTCTTCTGGACGTTCAAGTTTGAGGAGCTGAACAAGGTTGCGTCGGGTATGGCGATGCACAAGAAGTGGCGCAAAACCTACTTCTCGACGCCGTCGACCATGGCCCATGAGGCCTACACCTTCTGGACGGGCGAGCGCTTCAACAAGGGCAAGCCGGCGGCGCAACACACCAAAGTCGACGTATCCCACGGGGCGCTTCAGCAGGGTAGGTTCTGCGAAGACCGGTTGTGGCGACAGATCGTCACCATCCTCGACGCGGAGCAGGGCGGTTGCGACCTGTTCGATATTGAAGAACTGCGGCGGGAGTACAGCCCGGAAGCGTTCGCCAACCTGCTCATGTGCGAATTCGTCGACGACGGCGCGAGCATTTTCCCGCTGACGGTGTTGCAGCCCTGCATGGTCGACAGCTGGGTCGAGTGGGCCGAGGACTACAAGCCGTTTGCGATGCGGCCGTTTGGCGACCGTCAGGTTTGGGTGGGTTATGACCCGGCGGAAACCGGCGATTGCTCGGGCCTGGTGGTGGTCGCACCGCCTCTGGTACCAGGGGGCAAGTTCCGGGTGCTGGAGCGTCACCAATTCCGAGGCATGGACTTCGCGGCGCAGGCGAGCGTGATCAAAGCCGTCTGTGACCGCTACTGGGTGACGTACATCGGGATCGATGTCACCGGTCTGGGCAGCGGCGTGGCGCAGCTGGTGCGCCAATTCTTCCCCAACGTCACCACGTTCAGCTACTCGCCCGAGGTCAAGACCCGCCTGGTGCTGAAGGCCTACGACGTGATCCACCGGGGTCGGCTGGAGTTCGACGCCGGCTGGACCGACATGGCGCAGTCGCTGATGGCGATCCGCAAGACTATCACCGCAGGCGGTCGCCAATTCACCTACACCGCCGGCCGCAACGACAACACCGGCCACGCCGATCTGGCGTGGGCGCTCTTTCACGCATTGCACAACGAACCGCTGGAGGGGCAGACCACTGCCAATACCGGGCGGATGGAGATTTTTTGATGTCGAACCGCCGCAGAAATACCAAGCAAGTGGCCCAGGCTTCCACGGTTGCAACGCAGGAGTTCATTCCGCGCAGTGATAGCAAGATGGAGGCGTTCAGCTTCGGCGATCCGTCACCAGTGTTGAGTGGCCGAGAGGTGTTTGATTATCTGGAGTGCTGGTTTAACGGGCGCTGGTACGAGCCGCCTCTGTCGCTGAACGGGCTGGCACGGTCTGTGGGTTCAAGCGTGCACCTTCACTCGGGACTGATGTTCAAACGCAATTTGCTGAGCAAAACCTTCATTCCACACCGGCTGCTGTCGCGGGCAGCGTTCGAACAGTTCGCCCTGGACTTCCTCTGCCTGGGTAACGGCTATCTGGAAGGGCGGCGCTCGATGCTCGGCCCGGTGCGCGAGCTGGTACCGCCGCTGGCGAAGTACATGCGCTCGGGCAAGGACGGCCGGCAGTTCATGGTCCAAGGCTGGAAGGAAGAGCATGAATTTGAACCGGGCACCGTTTTTCACCTGCGGGAAGCGGATCTACACCAGGAGGTGTACGGCCTGCCCGAGTGGATTAGCGCCTTGCAGTCGGCGTTGCTGAATGAATCGGCCACGCTATTTCGGCGTAAGTATTACGAGAACGGGAGCCATGCCGGCTTCATCCTCTACATGACCGACGCCGCGCAGAACGAAGCGGACGTCGATTCACTGCGCAAGGCGCTGAAAGACTCCAAGGGGCCTGGCAACTTCCGCAACCTGTTCGTGTACTCGCCGAACGGCAAAAAGGACGGGTTGCAGATCATCCCTGTCAGCGAAGTGACGGCCAAGGATGAATTCAATTCGATCAAAAACCAGACCCGCGACGACGTGCTGGCCAGCTTGCGCATTCCGCCGCAGCTGATGGGCATCGTGCCGCAGAACGCGGGTGGGTTTGGTTCGATCAGGGAGGCGGCGCAGATCTATGCAGCCAATGAACTGGAGCCGATTCAGGCGCGTATGGCGCAGGTGAATGACTGGCTTGGGGAGGAGGTCGTGCGTTTCAAACCCTATGAAATACCCGTGGGGGCATAAGCGCCCCCTACGTAGTAGTTTAGATAGTTACTAATGCAACGGTTTTCGATAAACAATACTCGGCTCTTCAGCTATTTTTTTTGATGGCTGGAGAACATAGGAAAAAAACTTCGCTGGCTCTTAAACTTAAGAATATCGTTAACCGTAATGGTATTCGACTTTCTTCGAGTGCCACCGGTTGGAGTGATCACTTCTATTTCTGAGCTTTCTATAATTGCAGCATGTACGTCGTCTGTGTGTGCTGGAGTCTCGTTGTATATGCTTGCATAGAAGTCACTAACGACAACGGCATCACCAGATTCTGAAATAAGTCTCGGTATATCCTCCAAAAGCTCGTTTCTTGCATTCTCTCTGTCAGAATCTGCAAAAAGATACAAAGAGCCATCTTCAGAAGGGTCATAAGAGAGCATGCGTAGCCCTGATCGACCGAAGTGCGCCTGAGCATTACTGTTGTCATGCAGAATATTGTTGTAAACCTGTCTGGCTTTATATGAGTTGGCAAAGTGAATAAGCCAGTATCTCCACCCGGACGGGTTGTTGATGGAGAAAGGGCTTACGTATGGTGCGCACTCTTTAAATGCTTGGAAGACTAACCGTTCAGCTGTTCCTAGCCAGCTATTCTTATTCATTTGGCCTTCCAAGGCCTTCAGGTCACTTGCCTCCAGCCCAACCGTAGAGAGCTGATTTGATACCATCTCTGGCTCAGATTTTCTTAGGAATGAGACCAGTGCTTCGATCGCAAACGTATAAAATATTTCTGCGGAAGGGTAGGAGCGGGTTATATCCAGTATTGTTTTTCTTTCTACATGGCTGTGCCCGCATTGATCTAGATTGAACAATACGTTTCTATAGCGGTATTTAGATAGCAGCTCTTTAATTTTTGGGTAGACTTGTTCAAATGGTTCGCTAAAGTACTCTGTTTGTATTTTTAATTCCACGCCGCTTGCATTGATTTCAGCGAGTAATGGAGCTAAGTTTTCTTTCAGTAATTCAGTTACATCTTTATCTGCATCATTCAAGATTAAAAGGCACTCAAGAGCTACGAGTCCAAGACCCTGAGAAGCGCGGTTAATATTGATGAATTTCAGAGCATGCTTGAGTTCTTCGATGAAGATAACCGGGGAGCCAGCTGACCCACATTGATAGCGACCACCACCGGAAAATCCATCAATAACAGCAAGGCGAAATTTTGCTTGCTGCGGTATTTGACAACGCACGGTCAAATATTGAAAAAAATACTCTTTCAATATTTTGTGTTTTTGTCGGGAGTGGTCATCCAGAACAGCACCACTTCGCCACTCATATCGTTTTTCTGCCATTCGCTCAAAATTTCCCTATCTGAATGAGGCTTGCTGCGTAGAACTTATAATAGTTACAGGCATTTCGTCCCACGTTCTACCACGGTATTCCCTGCCGTTGTCTTTTTTTGATCGTTTGGTGTTGTCTTTACCCCAGGCGCCCCATTGTTTGAAGAAAAATGCTGTTTCGCTTATTAAGCACTGTTCGTAGATTTCGTCAATCCACTCTTCTTTAATAGGGCGAGCCGAACGTCCGCTCTCGCCACCAACGATTGCCCAGTCTATATCCTGTAAATTAACACCGGCTACGGAGTCAATCAAAGGCTCAAAAGAAATGAATCTGATCGCTGCTGGAACTTTTCGCAGACTTTCAATTCGATCTAATACATCAGCGTTTTCCACGCTTGTGCCAATCCAGACGTTCGGAAGAATCGTCTTTATTTTTTTGGAGATTATATCCTCCATGCGATCTGGGCGTTTAGTTAAAATCTGGTAGCTATGCCGTGGAGTCTCGCGCATAACATTCCAAACGCGCATGATGAATTCATCACTGACCTGCTCATGGAACAAGTCACTCATGGAGTTAACGAAGATCTTACGAGGCTTTTTCCATGTGTATGGAATAGCTAAGGATTTTTCATCCTCTTTCACTACGCCATTCCAAACTGTACGTTTACCAACTTGCCTGGTCAGCCCTGCATATTTCTCAACATGCATTGACTCAAGGCGCTTTGCCATTTCCATGGCATAACAGTTTTTGCATCCGTCGCTGATAATTGAACAACCTGCAACAGGGTTCCATGTGGAGTCGGTCCACTCGATTTGGGTCTCAGCCATTTCTACACCTGCACGATCGGTTCTGCATCTGATAGGCGACGGTGAAGATATCTTACGTGGATAGTAGGCAAAATACTTTCCGAAACCGTCTCTCGCGCCATTATGCCCAAAAACGATCACGACTGCGTCAATCTGTTTTTTCGTACGTAAAAACGCTGACTGAGCCGCCCATGAGGCGGCTTTTTACTGTTTAGGGATTGGCCTTTCTCATAGTAGAAACGCTGCCTTAGACGACGAGATTTTGCCCATCAGCGGAATGAAAAAACCATCCCGACATAGCATTTACGAGGTGTCACGGAAAATTATAAGGCCGTTCGAGTTAATCAATACAGGGCTTTTAGGTGTGTGAGTCTTTGCCGGCACTGGCATCGACTGGTGGCGGTCAGACTGGCCTTGGGAGGTTGGCGTGCCAAAAGTCGATTTTCGGGGAGTTGACGTGCTACATGACAGCCCGTCACGTGCGTCAGTATCTGGCGCGCGCCGTCGTCCCCCCACCTCGCCTGCGGGCTAAATGGGTCTTTTTTTCTGCGCCCCTGCGAACCACTCCCGGCGGCTTAGGCTGGGCGCTTGCTTGGCGTTGTTGGGAGGTTAAAAGCCTGCGGAACCCTGCACCGAGGGGGGGTATTTCAAAAAGAGTAATTTCAGTAACCACGTCTGGGTAATGGGCTGGAGGCCGCGTATTCCGTGGGTTTCGGTATTACAAAAAGGAGTAACAGAGGAGTAATTGAAAAGGTAATTGTTTTACAAGATATTGTTTTTAAAGGGTTTTTATAAAAATGAGAATTACATTTATAAAGAGTAATCAGATTACTTCAATATTACTTAGAAATTACCTTTTTGCCTAAATGTAAAAGCCTTTAATTTCAATGACTTAAGATTTAATAATGGTCCGGATTACTTATGTTACTCTTTTTTTTAGGCCGAAAATTTTTGGGTTGTGTTTCGTTCTTATGTAGGTGCGTACGCGCGAATGGACGTTTTCACTGATGTGTTTCACTTTGGCTTATGATCGTTGGCCTTACTTGGAGGAACATGAAAATGGTGCAAAGCAAGGACGGTGCATTGGGTGATCGTATGGTCATAGCTGGAGTGCTCATCACTGGGCTGGGTACTATCTTCAGCTTCGTAGGTCTGACTCATGGTTATTGGCCAGGCCTGGTTAGTTTGGTTTTGTCCGGCGTAATCGGTTACTGGTTAAGTGCTGTTGGCGCGCGCAAGTCAGGTCGCAGTGTATGGGGCGCCATTAAAGAGCTGACGAATGCCACTGAGCGGGTCGCGGAGGATTGGACGCTGGCACAAATCATCCCGGTCCAAGATTACGCGCCGCCAACTGCTATCTTCGTTCGCCTGCATTTTCAGCTTGAAGCGCAGAAGGTAAATATTCCACTGAAGATAAAGGTAAGCACCGAGCCCGATGGGTATGGGATTTCGGCTGAGGACAGCGGCGAGTCTGGAGAGCTGGAGTTAATGCTTGGAGGCGCAGAATATATACACTGCTTCGTATCGCATCCCTCTATTAAGTTAACTATCAGCCGCAAGGGATACACAGATAATTTTTAAGATGCGAACAATCAGGCGCAAGCTCAATTCCCGCATTTAAGCGTCAGTTACCGATCGATAACTTCCATTTAGGGAAGGCCCGCCCCTTTTAATCGAGCTAAGCCCTGTTTGATATAGCCGCGGTGCCACCAATCGTGTGAAGTGTTCCCCGAACATTTTCACCCAATTCTAAAGCGTTTTGCCGCTCAGCCCAGAGAGTCAGTTCCATCACTGCCGCCTCTAACGCCAGCTGGTTTTCATACATTCTTTCCAGCATATCTTTCAGTGAGTATTCGCTCGCCATCGAGATAGACCTGATTCTTAAAAATTCAATCATAGCAGGGGAGATACTGGGAATCGGATGCGCCAGCGGGGAGTTAGGATTTGTCATCAGTCACGCATGGCTGGGTACGAAAGTAGTACTAGCTATTCTTGGGTAAGGCTGCACGGTACACTTGAGGGAACCTCTAAAACTTAGGCGTTCCAATCCATATGTGGGCTTTTTAAAAAAGCAGCATCTCTGTCAGTATTTTGTGCGCAGTGTAAATACTATAAGCATCAAGGATTCGGGCTAGACATGTTTTTTATCTAAGATAGAAATTATGTGAGGTGTCAAGAGTGAAATAGGTGTTAAAGACTTATTTCACTTCTTTGGCCGTGTGTGAAAAACAATTAGCGTGGGGTCATTGGAAATCGTCTATCGCATCAAGCAATGTAGGTAAGTCTGTGTATGGATTTAAGTGGTGTGGCCTCGTTCTTCCGTGCACCGCAGCGGCTTTTACCGTAGCATTCATACTCTCCGCGCGTTCCCGAGCGGTCTGTATTCGAGGTTTTAAAATAGCATAGGTGTCGACATTGCCCTTTTCATAATCTTTCTTTGAGGCTTTTTTGAACTCGCGAGCAAGTGGGCTTCTCTTGATGAGATCGTCATAAGATCCGTATGGAGCTGCACTAGCGACGAAGTGTAGTAAAATCCACTGTTCAAAACACACCGTTGAAAGGGCTATTTTAACGCCAGCGGCTCCAGCTTTATCGTATGCTTCGTCATGCAACTCTTCAGAATATTTTGCTACTGACTCTCGGTCAAATACTACCCAAAATATATCTCCTGCTGGACAAGATGCGCTATTTTTGCGTTTTATCGCTTCCTCAACAAGTTGAACTGGAGTGTTTTTCCTGGTTGGTTCGATCTGTATGACACGCTTCCTATCAGTCCGGGGTAAGTCTTGTATGTATCTGTTTATGTAATAGGGTTCGGTTTTTTCACCCTCACAATAAATGTGAAATACGTTAGGGAGTGCCCTGACTTTCTTAGACCGAGGTTTCGGCATTATAAGGCTCCTTCAATTGGTTTTTTAGGAGCTCGATCAACTTTCATATTATGCTTTCGCACTTCGCTGAAGATTTTTGTAATTTGGGCGTAGTTGATATGCGGGAGAGCCCCAAACCTTCCTTCGTCGTACCAGTTACCAAATGGGCTACTGGTTTTTACGTCGCTCTTGTCGAATTCGTCTAGAGAATAAATAGACGTCGCGCCATTTTTCTTATCGGCAAACCAGATTTGATCTCTTCTAAATAGGTTTGGGCTCATAAGGTTTATGTTGTGAGTCGAGAATATTAACTGAGCATTATTGGTGTTGATAAGGGGGTCGTTAAAAAGCTTTATGATTAGCTCGGCGATGTGAGGGTGGAAGCTATTATCTAGCTCATCCAAAATCATTATATGGCCGTTTAAGAAGCCATTAATAAGCATCGGAAGCAAGTTGAAAAGCTTTCGAGTTCCATCGGACTCTCTCTCCTCCTTGAAAAGAACTACACCACCTTCTTCTTTTTCATGGGCGAAGACAAATGAATATTTATTTTCCTCAATAAAGGCTCTTCTAATCTCTTCAGGAAAGCTTTCTAATTCTTTGGGTGAAAAGTTTAAGCTTTTGTTTTCGCGTTTTGCAATTTTTTTTACGCCTGTATCTACGCTGCACAGCAGGTCTGAGATTATTTTTACTAATGAGTCATGCTCGTACAAGTTGAGCATCTTTATAGTTTGTGTTGAGCCTAAGTGTGTCATGGATCTGAAATAATTATATATGGATCTAATCATCTCTGAGGCTGCAGCATTGTTGCCTGCTTTAGATAAATAAGTGTTGTTTTCGAAGAAAGGTATTTTCTTGGTTCCGCCCTTATAGAGGCCGCCAAAACTTATGGTTTCCCAAGAGTCTTTCTCTTCGCGTTTGAAGATGTTTGCTTTTTGGCGGGATGGATAGAAATCCAGGCTTTCTGTTAATATTTTCTGTTTGTTGTAACTTACGGCGTATACGTATCTAAGGCCGTTGCATGCAAATTCCACCTCAAATGAGGTAGGTGCTGATTTAGTAGTTTCTGATAAAGCATAAGGTTCATAGCAAACTATCTTTTCACCTTCTTTGAGATCGCCCGAATCGACTACCAACCATTGTAAAGCAGCGAATGCGAGTAGGACGTTCGACTTTCCTGATGCATTCGCGCCGTATAGACCAGCCGTTTTGAGAGTCCCCACTTTGTCATTCGCAGGGTAGGCGATATTGTCTAAAAGATGTGTTTTCGGGTTTTCAACGCTCAAGCTGAGCAACTGCTCCTGCTTCAACGACCTGAAATTTGTGATGGTAAAATCTATGATCATGGGTTTCTCGTCTTTTCTAGAGGGCATTTTCGGAAGTTTTCCGAGAAAAATGCCCTGAATAAACGATTAAACACCTTTTTTATTTTTTTTCAAGGGCTCACTGAATTGCCGTAAAAATTTGCTGAGAATCAAGCATGAGCGTCTTTTGCTGCTCGGAGGGAGCCTCCATAGCAGGGCTGTGGCTTACCGGCGGAAACCTCGTCGCTGCTAGCTACCTGAAATCGGTACGTTTTAGTCGGGCCAAGCCTTGCTTGATATGGCCTGCATTTTCACCAATTGTGTGAAGTGCCCCACGAACATTTTCACCGAGTTCTGTAGCGTTTTGCTGTTCAGCCCAAAGGGCCAGTTCCATCACCGCGGCCTCCAAGGCCAGCTGATTTTGATAAAAACGATCCAGCACGTCCGCCAGTGAGTACTCGCTTGCCATGGTATACGTCTCATTTCGAAAGAGATTAAGCATAGGTTGCTATGGCCACATCACAAGTGATCAGGCTTCACTGCTTGAGAAAAGTATTGGTACGAAAGTGGTACGCATCGTTTTGGTTGGCTCTGAAGGCCACGTATTACAAGGTCCACTAAATTAGAAGTTCCAATCCATCATCGGGGCGACGGAAAAGCGGCGGGAGAGGGGAGCGGTTTGTGGGGGCATTGGGAATCTGAGTCAACGAGGCGAATGGTGGGCAGTTTATCAGGGATGGATCCAGGGTGTGGGAGAGGCTTGTTTTGTGGCAACCCTGCCGCCTTACCCCAAGAAGGCGGCAACCTGCCCCCCCCTTTTGGCTCAGCAGTTAGCAGGCTTACTGCGTCGGCAGCGCTCAGAGCAATAACGAACCTCCTCCCAGCAGCGCGCCCATTTCTTCCTCCAAGTGAAGGGAAGGCCGCAGGTAAGGCAGGTTTTTACTGGAAGCTCACTCTTTTTCAAAACTGTTCACCTTCAACTGGCTTGCGGGTACCCACGTGGCGATCTAATGACCGTTGGCTTTGCGACCTCCCTCATTAGCGCCTACTGCCATAGCCGCGCAAAAACGCTCTAGGTAAATCGCGAGGCCCACTGCAGAACATACGCATCATGATGATAGCTATACGCTATCATGGCGGTGCGTATTGCTAACTGGATGACCTTTCTGCGTCGACGTATCGTCAAGGCATCAAGCGTAATGGGCTGGTAGTACCGTTCGCGTCTTCCAAATCAACAAAGGCCTGTACAGGTCATATTTTCGAGCTAGCCATGAAGAAAACGCTGTCGTTGGCCACACGCATAGGGCTTAGTTTCGCAGCGATCCTGGCGCTGCTCATGTTGATAACCGCCATCGGCATTCACCGCGTTGCGTTCATTGACTCCACCTTGGAAGACGTTAGCGAAAATGCCGCCAAGGTGCAGCGCTATGCAATCAATTTTCGAGGCAGTGTCCATAACCGAGCCATCGCTATTCGGGATGCTGTGCTGGTGACAACTGATACGGATTTGGCAAAACACTTATCGGAGGTCACAGCCTTGGAAAAGGCCTACTCCGACTCGGCGGCTCCAATGGATCAGTTGTTCAAGGGCGCAAGCGTAACCGGCGAGGAGGTTCGATTACTGAGCGCTATCAAGGACATCGAACAACAAACCCTTAACTCCACCAGGGCGGTGATCGCCCTGCGCCAAGCGGGTGACATACCTGGAGCTCAGGCGCTGCTGATGCGTCAAACGTCTTTGGATTACAGTGAGTGGCTGAAACGCGTCAATGCACTGATCGACTACGAGGAAGCATCAATCAAGGCAAAGCTGGGCGCAGTGCAGGCAACCGCCAGTCAGTTCAGTACGCTGATGCTTATTGCGACAGGTATTGCTTTGCTGCTGAGCATCACGTTGTCGGCTGTAATTATTCACTTCGTTAAATCCACTCTGGGTGCTGAGCCCACAGACGTTGCATTGGCCATCGAGCGACTGGCAGCTGGTGATCTGAATCAGACGATTTCCACAGATTATCCCGGCAGTGTGATGGGCGTCCTGAAAAACGCGCTAGGCCATCTCGGAGAGACTATTCAGCAAGTACGTAAGGCGGCCCAAGAGGTCAATCACTCCTCCACCCAGTTGTCTGCCGCATCATCGGCTAACAATGAGCAGACCAGCTTACAAACCCGCGAAGCCGAGCAGGTGGCCGCAGCCATAATGCAAATGGCCGCGACTGTTAATGAAGTCTCTGGATATGCCGCGCAGGCAGCTGACGCCTCCCGGTTGGCTGATACTGAAGTGGGAAGTGGGAACAAGCTGGTTGCAAGTACCACGCTTGCCATTGAACAGTTGGCAGTAACGCTTGAGCAAACCACTGCTACCGTGAACCAGGTGTCCAAACACAGTGAAAGTATCGCGTCAGTGATCGACGTCATCAACGCTATCGCCTCGCAAACCAATTTGCTTGCCTTGAACGCTGCCATTGAGGCAGCGAGAGCTGGGGAGCACGGGCGTGGGTTTGCGGTGGTAGCTGACGAAGTACGTTCTTTGGCCAATCGTACACAGCAGTCGACCGAGGAAATTCGGGAGATGATCAGTACGCTGCAATCGGGTACCGAAACGGCATCCCAAACTATGCGCGATAGTTGCGAGCTAGCGAGCCAAACGGTCACACAAACCCGCAGTGCGCAGCATGCATTGGCAAGGATCAGCGAGCAGGTTGCCGCAATCAGTCATATGAACGCCCAGATCGCGAGCGCCTCCGTGCAGCAGAGTAGCGTGACCGATGAGGTCGCTGAAAATATCAACCGCATTCATGGTTCGACTGTTGAGTCTGCCAACGGCGCGCGCCAAGTGGCGGCAGCTAGCATCGAGCTATCAGGTTTGGCGGATCGTCTTACCGCTAAAGTGGCGTTCTTCTCTGCGGCTTAGTGGATTCAGGACAGCTTTTCACTGCTGCACTGACGTCTATGCGCGACTGCTGGGCTACTCAGAAGTTTAACTGGCCACGCAGGATTCTCGGTCGAAGTAAGACAGAACATGCCAACTTATCTTAATGGGGCTGCTACATGGAGTCTTGCTGAGGGCGTCTGCATGCCGTCAGCGGGGGCTGTTTCCTTCACGTTTTCGAGTGAATGATAGCTGGCTACCTGTGAGCCTCATCCACTTTGAACTAATCATTACCAGCGTCCCCCTAATGCCGTGAAGGTTGCCTCAAGCCCAGGTTTATTCTGGGTTACTCAATCACACACGAAGGTTTGGTGAATCATGAAGAGCGAACAGGTAGAAGGTGTTGTTGAAAAGGTTGCCGGCAAAGCGCAGAGCGCAGTTGGGAAACTGTTTGGTGATTCGAAGCTGGAAGCTGAAGGTGCTGGTCGGCAAGCAGCTGGACAGCTGACACAAACCTATGGCGACGCACTGGACAGCGTATCTACATTCGTTAAAGAAAAACCAGTTGCGGCAATCGCGATTGGTGCAGTTGCCCTGTTGGTTCTAGACCGTCTTTTTCGTCGCTGAGTGAGGGAGAAGGGACGTTCCGACAGGGGCGTTCCCTTTTGCGTTTATTCACCCCCGCCCCCTAGATTTTTCCATCAGTGGGCTTCTGGGGCGCGGGCAGGTATGCACGACTCAATTCCATCCGCGCACCGCGTCTGAATTACTACGAGGCTATTGGGCCACTTAGCTCGTGGAATGGACACTGGAGGGGCTGTCCCCCAGCAATGAATGCATGCTCACATGCGCAACCTCTCCACTTTCTATCTCTATCAAACTCAACGCACCGTCCGAAAAAGAACAACCCGTATCGATATAAACGACATTGCCCAATGCATGCACATGGGGGACTGTCGAGTGGCCCACATATAACCTATCCAAACCTATGATCGCTGCCTGGTTTTGCTGCTCTATTTTTTCCCTGGCATAGAGTGCGGTTTTCAACGCTAGTTGCTGCGTGGTTTCCCCTCGCATTCCACTGATAGCGTCTTTGGCGTCTTGCCAACTATGGGTAGCACAGGAAAGAAACGCTTCAGCATGGACGATGCCGACTTTTCGACCATCCGCTAAGCCGATCTCAATCATTACTGGGAGCGTTTGCAGTGCGTTGTAAATCTCACTCTGGACACTGGGCGACAGCGCGTAAAGCCACGCTCCGCCGTTTCGCGTGTGCCTGTTGATGTCGCCGCGACCGGAGAGGCAATCCATCAGCATCTGTTCGTGGTTGCCGCGTACGCCGTGAAACCAGGGTTCGCTGAGCCACTTCAATACGTCAATAGAGTCAGGGCCTCTATCAATAAGATCGCCCACACAAAACAGGCGATCCTGTTGGGTGTTGAAGTTTACTTTTTCCATGAGTGAAGCGAGTAGCTTGAAGTGCCCGTGAATATCACCCACTACAAAGTCGCGGCCCTTTGAGTTGGATTCAAATACTTCGATGGTGTACATGTTCAGGGCTTCGATGGGGTGGGCACGGGTGAACTATATCATTGCCAACGTCTGCGAAAACCTGGCATTACCCTCAAATCAGGCAACCTGAACCCTCCCTGTCACCCAGCAAAGTTTCATCATTCCCTTCGCCGTTGAGGTCTACGATCTTGCTCAAGAGAGGACCCTCGCGCCTCCAGTCCACAGGGAACTGAAAATGATCTCGAACCTCGTCAAAGTCGTGATGATTGCTGGCACGTTGCTGTTGGGCGCTTGTTCTTCGGGGGCGTCCGGTGTGAGCAGTGACCCTTGCTTTTCAGGCGGATGCCAGGCGTTTGGTGACCACAGCCCCAGCAAGGCCGCGAAGATGAATTTTGGCGGCAGTGGGCTGGGGAGCAGTTATGGGGAGTACGGGTCGGGGTTGTTGCATGATGATTGATTGGGGGGGCAGTCAGTGGCCGCCCTTCATCCGGCGGGCGATCAGGTAGATACCCAGGCCCACCAGCGCCGTGGCCGCGCCGATATAGCCGGTGCTGGTCCAGCCAAACCCCGCCGTAATCGCCATCCCGCCAAACCATGGTCCCAGCGCATTGGCCAGGTTGAACGCGGCATGGTTGGACGCTGCTGCAAGGCTCGGTGCTTCGTGGGCGATGTCCATCAGGCGGATTTGCAGCGGCGCGGCCAACGACACCATGGTGCCGACCAGGCCCATGCTCAGCAGCACGCCCCATAGCGAGGACGCCGCGAAGGGGAAGAACAGCAACACGGCCATCGACCACACCAGAATCCAACCCACCGCGCGAAACTGCATGCGATCAAACAGCTTGCCGCCGGCGATGTTGCCGATAATCCCACCTACCCCAAATGCCGCGAGGCCGAAGGGAATCCACTGCGGCGACACCTTGGTCACTTCCAGCATGGTCGGCGCCAGGTAGCTGAACACGCAGAACATGCCGGCAAAACCGATGGCACCAATCGACAGGGCCATCCACACCTGGGGTTTGGTGAAGGCGCGCAGTTCCTTGCGTGGGTCGCTGCGTTGTTCGTCGTGGCGATGGGGCACGAATTGCCAGACCAGGGCGACGGTGCACAGGGCGATCACGCTCACCAGTGCAAACGCCGAGCGCCAGCCCAAGTGCTGGCCGAGGAAGGTGGCGATGGGGTTGCCGAGCAGCATTGCGAGGGTCAGGCCCATCATCACCCGCGCCACGGCGCCGGCGCGTTTGTCGTTGGGCACCATGCTGGAGGCGACGACGGCGGCAATGCCGAAGTAGGCGCCATGGGGCAGGCCGCTGATAAAGCGGAACGCCACCAGTGAGCCGAAGGTCGGGGTGAACGCGGTGGCGAGGTTGCCCAGGGCGTACAGCCCCATCAGCAACAGCAGCATATGTTTGCGCAGCAGCTTGGCACCGAGGATGGCCAGCAGTGGGGCGCCCACCATCACGCCGAGGGCGTAGGCGCTGATGGCATGGCCAACTTGGGGTTCGCTTAAGCCCAGGTTTTGGGCGATGTCGGGCATCAAGCCCATGATGGCGAATTCGCCGGTACCGATAGCGAAAGCGCCCACGGCCATGGCCGCTTCCATTTTGGCGGCGCTGCGCGCGGGCAGCACATGCCCGGGAGTTTGCTGGATAGACATGGATCGCCCTGTTGGGAGGAATGGCACGAAGGACAGCCGCCGATGCTACGCACGCTGCGGCGAACCTGTCTAGAACAGCCGTTTACAGCAGAGTTCAATCGCCCTTTGAGATCCGTCTTATTCACCCGTGCCCTTTCGCCCTTTAGGCTGCGGCGATGAAACTCAAACACTTCCTGCAACCCCTCGACTCCACCTTCTCCACGCCCAAGGCCGCCCGCAAGCTGCTGCGTCTGTTCGCCCTGGCGCTGGTGCTGGGGGTGTATGCGGGCGCCTACAGCTACCTGCGTGCGGCGTTCAGCGAGGAGATCTCGTTGCGGCGCAGCTATATGAATGAGGCGATTTCCGACGCGCAGAGTTTTTTTGTCAGCCGCCAGACGCTGCTCAAAAGCCTCGGCCTGTCGACGGTGCGGCATGTGACGGCGCCCGTGGGCAACCTCAATAACGTGCCCGCCGAAGAGGTGCATATCACCCTCGGCGAAGCGGGCAATATCTGGAGCCTGTGGCTCACCCGACGCCTGCTCGATTACCTGGAGACGAACCAAGTCAACCTGATCTACGTGGCCCAGCGCGCCCAGCCGGCGGTGGAGCGCCTGTTTACCGTGCGCGCCGCGCCAGAGGCGGTGCCGGAGCCGGTATTGCAACGGCTGATGGCGGTGGATACCGGCAAGGTCTCGGTCAGCGATGAACTGTGGCTGACCGAGCAGAGTCGCCTGGATTCGCCGCTGTATATCTTTACGCGGCTGGACGACCGTAGCCCCGACTCGGGCTGGCTTGGCCTGGAAGTGGACGGGCCGGACCTGATCAATGCCCTGCAACATGAAAAGGCGGGCGACTTCATGTTGCTCGACGGCGCAGGGCAATTGATTTTCAGCAGTGCGCCCCATCAACCGACGGCGGCGCAAGTGTTACGCCAGTATCACTCTACGGCGAGCTTCGGTTGGGAGGGCAGCCGCTGGTTGCCGGACCGTCTGGCCATCCGCAAGCACCTGGGCTATTCGCAATGGCAGATCGTCTACAGCCTGGAGTTGCGTTCGCTGTTGCCCAGCCTGGCCATGCCACTGTTGGTGTGCCTGCTGGTGTGTGCGCTGGCGAGCGTGTTGATGCTGCGCCTGGTACGACGCATCGACCAGCGGCTGATTATCCCGGCGGCCAACCGCATTGAGGCGCTGGTGGAAAGCGAGGCGTTCAGCAGCGCCGTGATCCGCATCGCGCCGGTGGCCCTCTGCGTGCTGCGCCGCAGTGATGGCGGCTTGGTGCTGGAGAACCCCTTGTCACGCCAGTGGTTGGGCAACGGCCAGGAGCGTCAGCAGCTGTGCCACGATTGGATTCGCCGCGCCTTTGAGGAGGCCGAACAAATCAGCACCGATGAACTGCAAATGGCCGATGGTCGCCACCTGTTCCTGAGTTTTGCGCCGACCCGGTATCAGCGTGAGGAGGTATTGATCTGCGCGTTCAGCGATATAAGCGAGCGCAAGCAGGTGGAACTGGCCTTGCAGCAGGCGCGCACCCTGGCGGACGCGGCCAATGAGGCCAAGACGCTGTTCCTGGCGACCATGAGCCATGAAATCCGCACGCCGCTGTACGGGGTGCTGGGCACCCTCGAATTGCTCGCCCGCACCGACCTCAACAGCCAGCAGCGCGGCTATCTGAATGCCATCGAAGGCTCCTCGGCGAACCTGCTGCAACTGATCTGCGACGTGCTGGATGTCTCGAAGATCGAGGCCGGGCAACTGTCTCTCGAACTCACGGTATTTTCGCCACTGGAGTTGGTGCAGGAGGTGATCCAAGGCTACGCGGGGGCTGCGCAGAGCAAGGGGCTGCAACTGTTCGCCTGCCTGGATCCGCAACTGCCGGACCGCGTGCGCGGTGATGTCACGCGCATTCGCCAGATCCTGAATAACCTGCTTAACAATGCGCTGAAGTTCACCGAGAGTGGGCGGATCGTGCTGCGCCTGCGCCTGGAAAGCCGCGAGGGCGAGCGCGCAATGCTGCAATGGCAAGTGGTCGATACCGGCAAGGGCATTGCGGCGCAAGACCAGCAGTACCTGTTCGAACCGTTCTTTCAGGCCAGTGGCAATGCCAATGTGGTGGCGGGCACCGGGCTGGGGCTGTCGATCTGCAAGCGCCTGGTGCATTTGATGAACGGTACGCTGCGGGTGGTCAGCGAGCCGGGCCTGGGCAGCAGTTTTACCTTTACCTTACCGCTGGAGCAGGTGAGTGAGCAGGCCCATGAGCCTTGGGCGCTGCCGCTGCTGGGCGAACGGGTCTACGTGGTGTCGCCGGTGCGTGAGCTGGCCGAAAGCATCGGCGGCTGGTTGCGCCGCTGGGGCGCGCGGGCGCAATTGGGCATGCCCGAATCCGCCGACCCCGGCGCGGTGCTGGTGGAGCTCTACCCCGGCCCGACCGAACCCGATCAGCGGCCGCGATGGCTGGGCCCGCGCGTGACGGCGGCGGTCGATGAGCATGGTGGCTACCAAGCGCCGGGCGCCTGCTGGCAGATCAGCTTGAATAATCTGCACGCGCTCAACCGTGCGGTCAGTCGTGCACAGGGCATCGAAGAAAGCTTGTCGCCCAGCCTCGGTGAGACGCCGGTCGCGTTCAACCTGAACCTGCGCCTGCTGGTGGCCGAAGACAACCTGATCAACCAACTGATCCTGCGCGACCAGCTGGAAGAGCTCGGTTGCACCGTCGTGCTGGCTGGCGATGGGATCGAAGCGTTGTCGCGGTGGGGGGAAAGTGCATTCGACATGATCCTCACCGACGTCAACATGCCCCGCATGAACGGCTACGAACTCACCGAGCAACTGCGCCGTCTGGGCTGCTCGCTGCCGATCATTGGGGCCACCGCCAACGCCATGCTCGATGAGGCCGAGCGCTGCCTCAGCGCTGGCATGGACCACTGCCTGGTCAAGCCCTTTACCCTGCGAGCCCTTTATCAGTGCCTTCAACGCTATCAGAGGAGCGTGCTTTGAGTGGTTATCGCGTGCTCATTGTGGAGGATCATCCTTTTCAACATGAGTACCTGATCAACGTCTTCCAGGGCATCGGCGGGTTTGACGTCGACGTGGTCTGGGACGGTGCCAGCGCGTTGCAACGCCTGGCCCGCCAGCGGTATGACCTGCTGCTCAGCGACTTGATGATGCCGGGCATGGACGGTGTGCAATTGATCCAGCAACTGGCGCGGCTGCCAGCGCCGCCGGCCCTGGCGCTGATGAGTGTGGCCTCACGGCGCATGCTGGTGGGGGCCGGGCAGGTGGCGGGTAACCTGGGCCTTACGGTCGCCGGGCTGATTTCCAAGCCGGTGTGTGAGCCGCAGGTACGCACCCTGCGCGATTGCCTCGACAAACTGGCCGAGCAGGCCCGCGCACCTTGTTGTCGTCGCGGCATCAGCCTGGCGCGAGATAGCCTGGTGCGCGCCTTGACCAATGGCGAAATCCAGGCCTGGTTCCAGCCCAAGAAGTCCCTGCATGACGGGCGCATCGTCGGCGCCGAAGCGCTGGCCCGTTGGGTACACCCGGTGGAAGGGCTGTTGATGCCCGCCGAGTTCCTCGGTGAAATTGAGCGCCAAGGCCTGGAAACCCAACTGTTGACCAGCGTCCTCACACAGACGCTGGCCGCCCAGGCCCAGTGGGCGCAACTCGGTTACCGGCTGCCGGTGTCGATCAATTTGCCCACCCACTTGCTCGACCAAAGCGACCTGGTCGACCGCCTGCTCGCCCAAGTGCAGCACAACGACGCCGAGCCCCGGCAAATCACCTTCGAATTGATGGAAAGCTCCACCACACAGCTGGCCAGTAACTACTACGCTGGAGCATGCCGCTTGCGCATGATGGGCTTTGGCCTGGCGCAGGATGATTTTGGCAAGGGCTTCAGCTCCTACTTCAACCTGGTCTCCACGCCGTTCAATGAGGTGAAGATCGACCGCTCGCTGGTGCACGGCTGTGCGCAGAACGAGAACCTGGCGTCAGCGTTGCAAAGCATCGTCGAACTGGGTCGCAAGCTGGGGTTGACCACCGTTGCCGAAGGCGCCGAGAGCCAGGCAGAGCTGGCGGTACTGCGGCGTATCCGCTGTGACCAGGTGCAAGGCTTCCTGATTTCACAAGGGGTGGCGGCGGATAAATTCAGCGCGTTGTTGATAGAGGATGGCCCTGCGCCAGCACTTATCTGAGCGCCCAGGGTCACACAGTCAAGAAGCCCAGAGGAAGGGTCGCCCGGCCAGCCGGGTGTTATTGGCCAATGCCGGGATCATGCGTAGGCCCCACCTCCTGACTCAGGCTTCAGCGGTATTGACGATGAAACATGCAAGTCTGCGCCTGGACAAACTGGCGCAAAGTTCCCAGCGCCTGAACACAGCCCTGCTGCTACTGACAGGGTTGGCGTTGTTGCTGTCCAGCAGCTGCTACTGGGCGGTATCGCGGTTGCTCGATGCCGAACAGGAAAAAGTCGAGTTTCACTTCGCTCGTGTCGTGGAAATTATCCATGAACATGAGACGTTCCTGCGCAATGTGGCCACCGGCTACAGCCGCAGCAATGCGCCGCCGCTGCCGGCCGTGCAGTCGACCTCAGTGGTGGAGTTGCAGCGCGATGCCGGGCAGGTGGTGCTGCAGGCCAAGGGCTTTGCGTTGTCGTTGCCCTTCACCTTGTCCCACGACGCAGGGTTTTCGGCGGATGACACGCGCCGGGCGCTGGCCTTTGGGGTGCAGTTGACCGATTACTACGGCGGCTTCTGGTCCAGCTCGTTCTACGCCTCGCCGCAGCTGTTCGTGTTTACTCCCCATGACGTCGCCAGTCTGGCCGTGCCCGGCATTGGCGGTCTGCGCCAGCACCAGCCGTTGTTGCGCGAGCAGTACCGCGACGTGGTGACCCGCTTGCAGCAGTTGCAACAGAGCCAAAGCCAGTTGCTCAACGACACTCGCGTGCGCTGGATGCGCGCACCGTTGCAGCTGTATCAAAACAGCCGCAACGTGGTCGCGATGATCGGCCTCGATGCGCCCGCTGCCGTGCTCCCGGTCAATCAATCCCAGGGGCTGCTGACCTTGGCAGCCGTAGTGGATACCTCCCAGGTGGATGAATTCGAGCGGGTGCTGCAGCTGTCGGTGTACAACCAGTTCACCCTGATCTCGCCCCAGGGTGATGTGTTGCTCGGCAGTCTTGGTGATGAACACCTGGCCCCCCTGGGCCTGAGCTTCAACAGCCAAGGCTTGCGCTTCAAGCTGATCAGCGAGGGCGGCGAGCACTGGACCGGTTTGTATGCCATCAGCTATCAGGACTTCCTGCGCTACGCCAAGTGGCCGCTGCTCGGGCTGGGCCTGACGTTCCTCGCCGCGGTACTGCTGGGCTGGTGGATCAACCACTGGTACAGGACCCGCATCGTCAGCCCCGCCCAGCGCGCCCAGGAGCGACTCTTCGAGAGCGAAGCGTTCAACCGCATCATGCTGCACAACGCCCCGGCGGGCTTGTGCGTGGTCCGCCGCCACGATCGCCAGTTGCTGCTGGAAAACCAGCGTGCCCTGCAACTGGGCGGTACGGCGCCCTTGTTGGAAGTCCTCAAGGCCAACGATGGCCCGGACACCCCTGGCGAGATGTGCCTGGCGGTGGAGGGGCGCTACCTGCAGGTCGTGCTGGTGGCGGCGCGTTACGAGGGCGAGGACGTGTTTCTCTGCGGCTGCAATGACATCACCCGGCACGTGGACGAAACCCTGCTGTTGAACCAGGCCCGCCGGGAAGCCACCGCCGCCAACGAGGCCAAGACCGTGTTCCTGGCAACCATGAGCCACGAGATCCGCACGCCGCTGTATGGCGTGCTCGGCAACCTGGAACTGATGGCCATGACCGCCATGAGCGAGCGCCAGCGCCAGTACCTGGAAATTATCCAGAGCTCCTCCACGGTACTGTTCCAACTGATCAGCAACATTCTGGACGTGTCGAAAATCGAGTCCGGGCAAATGGCGGTGGAAGCGGCGCCGTTCAACCCCGGCCAACTGGTCGAGGAATCGGTGCTCGGCTTCAGCGCCACGGCGCGCAACAAGGGGTTGCAGATCGATGCGGAGATCGACCCGCAAGTGCCCCGGCAACTGCTCGGTGATGCAGGACGGATCCGTCAGATCCTGCATAACCTGCTGGGCAATGCGATCAAGTTCACCGAGTCGGGACGCGTGCGTCTGCGCCTGACCGTGCAGGAACTGCAGGAGGATCACGTTGCTTTGCAATGGCAGGTCACCGACACCGGCGTGGGCATTCCAGAAAAGGCCCTGGACCAGTTGTTCAAGCCGTTCTATCAAGTGGCCGGCGGTCAGGACGGCAATGGTGCCGGTCTGGGGTTGTCGATCTGTTCGCGCTTGAGCGAGTTGATGGGCGGCCACATGCGCGTAGTCAGTGAACCGGGGCTGGGCAGCAGTTTCTCGTTGTTCATCACCTTGCCGATCCTCAGCAATGCGCCTTCAACCGCCCACCCGGCCCTGGCCGAGCCGTGCCTGGATGCACCGTGCCTGAACGTGCGCGTGCTGGTGGCCGAAGACAACCCGGTCAGCCAGGCCGTGCTGCGCGAACAGCTCGAAGCCCTCGGCGCCCAGGCCACGGTGGCGCGGGACGGCGAGCACGCCCTGCAAATCTGGGGTTCGCAGCCCTTTGACCTGGTGATCACCGACATCAACATGCCGCGCCTCAACGGCTACGACCTCGCCCGCGCCCTGCGCGAACAGGGCGTGCAGGTGCCGATTATCGGCGTCACCGCCAATGCCTTGCGCGAGGAGGGCGAACGCTGCCTGGCGGTGGGCATGAACGCCTGGGTGGTCAAGCCGCTGAGCATGGGCATGCTGCGCCAGGCCTTGATGGCGCACTGTCGCCGCGCCACGGCCCTGGCGATACCGTCGGTGGATCGGGATCGTGAAGGCTGGATCGAATTGTCTGCATCCATGCGCCAATTGATGGGCGACACCTTGCTGGCCGACGTGCAGCACATCGAACAGGCCCTCGCTGCCGGCGATGCCGAGCGAGTGCGCCAGCGGCTGCACAGCCTTAACGGCGCATTGGCCAGTGTGCGTGCCGGGGCTTTATCCACGGCGTGTCAGACCTGGGAAAACACGTTGTACGACAGCCCCCTGGATAGCCGCGCCACCCAGCAGATCGGCGTGTTGTGTGCACGTTTGACGGCGGTGGCGCAGTGCCTGTTGGCAGAGTCAACCGCTCACAAGGAAGATAAATAATGCGAGAAATGAACGTCGTGATCGCCGATGACCACCCGATCGTGCTGGTGGGCGTGCGTGAGATTGTGCAGCGTGATTCACGTTATACGTTGGTGGGCGAGGCGGTCAGTTCCAGCGAACTGATCGAGCAGTTGCGCACCCATCGACCGCAAGTGTTGATCACCGATTTCAACATGCCCGGCGATGACACCTATGGCGATGGCTTGAAGCTCATCGAGTACATCCTGCGCCACTTCCCGCAGACCCAGGTGCTGGTGCTGACCATGATTTCCAACAGCTTGATCCTCACTCGCCTGCAGGAACTGGGCGTCGCCGGGGTGATCCAGAAGAACCACCTGCACGGCGAGATCGAAAAGGCCCTGGGCGCGATCAGTGCCCAGCGCAGCTACCAGGCGCCGATGCCGGTGGCGACGTCCGTGGTGGGCAACGGGTTTCAGGTGCAGGAGCGGTTCCAGAGCTTGTCGCCGCGAGAGATGGAGGTGCTGCGTTTGTTTGTGACCGGGATGAGCGTCAGCGATATTGCGCGGCAGTTGAGCCGCAGCAACAAGACCGTCAGCGCGCAGAAGATCTCGGCCATGCGCAAGCTGGATGTCGACAGCGACCAGGCGTTGCTGACGTACTGCATCGAGGCGCGGCAGTTTCAGTAGTCAGCGATACGTCATCTGCATCAGCAGCGTGGCGTTATAGCTGCCCGCTTCGGGCAGTTCTCCCACGGACACGGGCTTGACGCGCAGGGTCAGTTGCAGTGGCCCGTCTTCGACCGGCCAGGTGCCGGTTTCACCCAGGCTGACATCAGCCTCTGCGCCTTTATTCAGCAGACCCAGATGCAATCCCAGGGCTTTGCGGCTGGTGAGCAGGGTGTGGCTATCGACGCTGCCCAGGCCTGCCGAGAGAGTAAGGCTCACCTGGCTGTTGGCCTGGCAATCGAACACCAGCGGCACGTCGGTAACGCTGGCACTGTTATCGGCCAACTGGTTGATGTTGACGTTGCCCAATTCCACCTGTTGCGTAGTGGGAAAACGCGCCGCGCAAGGCGGGGCGATGAGCTTGCCGGTGACGTCGATCTGCGCTTCATCCGCCGATTGCGCAAGGGCGGTGCCGGCCACGGCCAGTAGCATCCAGATGAGCGTTTTCATAGGTAATTAATGGTCATGACCATGGCCGAGGTGAAGGCGCCCGGTGTCAGCGCCCCGCGTGCCACCAGTTGCGCCTTGAGGCTGATATCCACGCTGCCGCTGAGGTTGCTGTAGGCCTTGGTCGTGCCGGTGAGGTTCGCCGCTGTATTGTCGGCCCACAGCAACGACACCCCGAGGTTGTCGGCGGTGGTCTTGGCCACGGTGCTGGTGTAGGTGCCGTTGTTGGCGCTGAAGCTGACGTTCAGCGATGAGCCCGCCGGGCAGGTCATACGCACCGGCACCGCGACGGTTTCGGTGGTCGCCACCTGGTCGGTGCGCACATTGCCAAACGCCGCGGTGAGGGTGGTGCCGGTGTTCAGCACACAGGGTGGGCGGGTGAGCGTGCCGCTGACGGTGATATTCACCGTGTCGGCGGCTTGGGCGGTGGCGCTGAGCAGCACCAGGGCGAACAGCGAAGTTTTCATGACAAGGGCCTCAGCGATAGTTGATGGTCAGGGTGTACTGGCTCTGGAAAGCGCCGGTGGGTGATTGGCCGGCCACCAGTTGCGGTTTGAAGCTGAGATTCACGTTGTTGCTGCCGGTCTTCAATTGCAGGTTGCGCACGCCGCTGAGGTCCACCGGGTTGGAGGAGTCGGTCCAGATCGCCTGCATGTTCAGGCCGGCCAGCGTGGTGCGCGACACCCCGGTCGTGGCGCTGACCACTGCCTGGCTCGCCCTGAGCGTGGCGGTGGCTTGCACGTTGGCAGCGCAGGTGACCGAGACCGTGGTGGATTGCACCTGGCGGCTGAGGTCGGCGTTGCTGATGTTGCCGAAGCGCAGGTTGACGGCACTGGGCGAACTCAACGTGCAGGCCGGTGTGTAGACGGTGTACGTAAAAGGCATATCCAGGAACCACTCGGCCCACGCCAGGTAGTTAAGGGAGGTCACGCCGATTCGTACCTGGACATTGCGCGTGCCGGTGGTTCTGGGCGCGGTGCCCACCAGGTTGTAGCGGTAGCGCAGCACGGTGTTGAGGGGCAATCGCTGGCATGGGCCGCCCAGGCAAATCCCACTGAACTGGCCAAGATCAAGGAGTGGCATGTAGGTCCAGCTGGAGGGGTCTACAAACTGCAGCGCAGCATGGTTGTAGCCGCTTCCGTAGGTGATGCTGGTGTTCACGCCTGCGGCATAGGGAAAGGCACGACGAATCGTGCACGTACCGCTGTACTCGACATTGATCGCTTCACCCGGCTGGAAGCGGTAGCCAAAGGTGGGGTAGCCCGGCGTTCCGCATTCGACGTTGCCGCCGATCAGTGCCTGTGCCTGAAACGACAGGCCGCAAAGCACGCCAGCCAACAACGCCAGCATCCGCCAGCTACGTAGGTTCAGAGCCATCATCACGAATCCCCGGCACCCGACCCACTGGCCGCGCGCTCACATTGAATAGTCAGTTGCGTAATCCCGCCCTCGGCAGGTCCGTCGTCTTGCAGGTTCAAATCGCGGCTGCACCACGGTTGCCCGTCCACGCTGATCAACAACCGCGCCTCGGGCGGCACGCCGGTCAGGAACGCGCGCCCTTTGTCCGCCACCAATGTGTTGCCGAGGGCGCGACCGTCCGGCGCGAACAGCTCGGCGCGGGCGGCAAAGGGGGCGGGTTCACCGCGTGTGTCGCTGATGCGAAACAGAATGCGTTTGCCGCGCCGGGTATCGAAGTCGGCCAGGACGAAGGCCCCACGATTGGGCGTGACCTCCTGCACCGGTTCGGCGATGTCGACGTCGGCGGACATCGACTGGGTGTCCAGCGACACACGGTTCTTGCGGTAGGGCAGGGCCGACGGCACCACCGTGTAGCCGTTGGCATTGGTGCGCACCCCGCGCTTGTTGGTGATCGCCACATCGGCGGCACCCGGTGTGGCCACAATCACATTGGTTTCGCCCAACGGTTGGCTGAACATCAGGTTGCTGCCATACGCCACCACCGCGCCTTCCACGCCCACGTCCAGCTGGCGGTTGCCGGTGGACTCGTTATAGGCGCCGCGCACAATCGCGCTCGGGGCGTCGTACTGGGCGGCGAGGGTGCCGCCGCTTTGGCGTTGGTTGCCGTTGACCTGCTGCGACACCCCCGCGCTGTAGGCCAGGGTGTCGTCTTCAAACGCGTTGCCACTGAGGGTTGCCGTGCGTGACGCGGCGCCACGCGCACTCTGGTTCAGGTTGGCCGTGACACGCTGGTTGCGCGTACCGCCCAGGGGCATGCTGATGCTCAGGGACAGGCTGCGATCATCGGTATTGGCGCCTTTGTTCACGCTCAGCCCGAGGGAATAGGAAATGCTCCCGGAACTCACGGTGTAGCCCAGCTGGATCGAGGTGTCGGCCTTGCTCTTATTCCAGAAGTCGGTTTTCGACACGTTGGCGTAGATGCCGCCGTAGCCGCCCAGTTGCTGGGACACGTTGGCGATGAAGTTGCTTTTCATATGGCCACTGCGATACGTGTCCAGGGTCTGCTCGGCATTGCGGCTGTTGAGCGCTTCGTTGAACGAGTAGTAGCCGCCGGTGGAGTAGCGGTAGCCGATCAGGCTGAAGTTGGTGTCGGTGGCCGCCAGGGATTTGGAATAGCGAAAGCGAAACGACTGGCCGCTGGCGCGGGTCTTGTCATGGCCCATGGCCTCGCTGCGGGCGTGGGTCACGTCCACCGAAATCGCGCCAAAGCCGGCAAAGTCGTGGGCAAAACCCAGCAGCCCGGCGTTGTATTGATCGCTGAGCAGGCTACCGCCGAACAGCGTGGTGCTGCCGCTCAAGCCCCGCCGCAGGGACGCCTGGATAAAGGCCGGGGTGTCCTGCTGGAAGGCCGATTGCGCCGGGCGGTACTGGCCGGCGAACACCGAATAACTTTGCTGCCCCTCGCGCAGCATGTAGGGCACCGACGAGAACGACTGCGTATACACCTGACGCTGGCCATCCGGGCCTTCGACCGTGACTTCGATATCGCCGTTGCTGGCGGTGGGGTACAGGTCGGTCAAGGCAAACGGCCCCGACGGCACCCACTGCTCATGGATCACGTAGCCGCGCTGGCGGATGATCACCCGCGAGCGGCCATTGGCAATGCCGCGAATCACCGGCGCAAATTCGCGGGCCTGGTCGGGCAACATATCCAGGTCCGAGGCGATGCCCAGCCCGCGATAGGGGATGGCGTCGAACAGGTCGCCTTCGGTGGTGGAATCGCCCACCGTGGCGATTGCCATCATGTTGCCCATGTCGCGCTGGGCGTAGGTTTCCAGGGATTCCCAGCGCCCGGTTTCGCCCGTGCCTTTCTGCCAGGTCGAGAAATTGCGCAGGCGCCAGGCCCCGGCATTGATGCCGCTGCGCAGGCTGCCGAACTGGTTCTGGCGGCGCCCGGTGTCCGACTCTGCATGACTGCCGGTAAAGCTGTAGTTGGTGAACGCTACGTGCTCGCCGTCGCTCCACTGGCGGCGGCGTACCTCAAACGGGATGCTGCCCAGGTAAGCCTGGGGGATTTCGATGGACAGCAACTGGCGGTTGAAGTCGTAGTCGTAGGTCAGCCCGGCCAGCCCTTGGTCGAATGCGATGCAGCTGGCATCGGCGTCACTGCGGTTGTGCAGGGCGCTGTCGGCCACGCCCTGGGCGCGGAAAAACTCGGCATCCAGGCAGGGGAACAGGCCGGTGGCCGAGCGATCCGCCGAGCCGTTGACGCGTACGAAGCGCACATCGCGCTGATCGACCGAGCGCTGGTTGATCAACACATCCACCCGGTAGATCCCCGGCAACTGGCCTTCGCTCATGGCGCTGACCTGTTGTTTCACCGCCGCCGAACTCTGCCCCCCGCCGATCTCAAGGAACGACGGATCGAACTCGTAGCCAGCCTGTGCGGGGGCGAGGTGCAAGGCCACGGCCGCCGCAAACGGGCAGCCGAAGGCCTTCACGGCGCGACGGCGCGCGAATGGGAGTGAACGAGGCATGGGCGTTCCTGAAGAGGTAGGCGCGGGTGTCAGTGAATGCGGATTACGGCGGCGTCCACGGTGCTGCCGTAGTCATCGATGTAGCTGAGCGACACGTCATCACCCGCCTTGGCCTGGATCGGCAGGTCGCGCTGTTCGCCCGGGCGCAGCACATCCGGTGCCTGGGTGATCGGCAGACCGTTGAGCTTCAGCTCGCTGACTACCACGTGGAGCTTGGAGGCATTGTTGAACTGCAAGGCGCCCGCGTTGGCCTTCCAGGTCACCTGCGCCACCGCGTCCTTGAGCGACCCCTTCACGCCGGCCGGGCGGTAGAACAGCTTGATGGTGGTCTTGAGCGCGATCTGCAATACGTTCTTGCCTTTCTGCTCGTCGCTCATGGCCGGGATCGCCTTGACGTTCATCAGGAACAGGCTTTCGCGGTCCTGGGGCACATCGGCGCCACCGGTGAAGATGATGCGCAGGATGTTTTCCTTGTTGGCATCGAGCCTGAACAGGGGTGGGGTGACGATAAAGCTATCGACGCTTTCATCGTTGCCGTTGCCGAAACGGCTCACCCAGGACTGCACCAGGTAGGGCGAGGTGTCTTCGCGATTGCTCACGGTCAGGTTGGCTTCGTTGGACGCGCCGTCGTAGATCAGCCGCGTGGCGCCGACAGTGACGGCGGCATTCGCTGGCGCGCTATGCCAGAGCGGCAACAGGGCGAGGAAAAAGTACAGTTTCAAACGCATGACAGAGGACCTTTGGAATCCGTGGGCCAGCGCACAGGTGCGTGGCCCACGGTGTTGACGAGCAATTACTTGTAGGTGACGTCGAAGCTGGCCAGCGCGTGCACCTGACCGGTACCGATACCGGACGTGGTCACGGCAGCGTCGCCTTCGCCGGTTGTCACGTCGGCAACGGTGCGAACGTAGGCGGCGGTGAAGTCGAAGGTGTTGGACTGTGGGCGCAGGTCGTAATCGGCGGTTGGCTCATTCAGCGCCAGCTTGTTACCGGTACGGGCGTCGGCGATCTGGATGGCGATGCCGCGCACCTGGTTTTCACCGGTCAGGCCCAGCAGCGTGGAGTCACTGGCGTCTTGTTGGCCGCTGAACGTGATCGCCGCGTTTTTGCGGGTGGCGGTGCTGCAGTTGTCCAGGCTGATGGAGAAAGCTTTGGCTTTGGCGGTGGAGCCCACGGTCGGCGCAAAGTCAGCGATACGTACAGGGTCCAGGGTCACGGACTTGTTCACGTCACCGGTGGTGATGGTGCAGGCGTTATCGGTCACGGAACCGGTGAATTCGATCTGCCCATCCGCCGCCTGTGCAGTCCCGGTCAGAAACCAGCAAGCGCCGCACGCGAGGGTGAGTTGGCTCAGTTTGTTCAGCATTGCAATGCCTCGTTAGAGAGATGGAAGGTTGTGTGCTCATCCCGTGGGGGAGCCAATCCATAGTGCATTGCGGCGATTTAGAGGCACATGAGACAGATCTTAAAAACTGGCGAACTGATGGCCGTCCGACTGGCGAGTCCATATCCGGCGCCGGGCATGATATTCTGCGCGCCATCTTGGTCTGGTCTCTCTCTGGTACGTACATCCGTATACGTCCCGGTGGGTCGCTGTCGCCCAGGTAGCTGAAGCCAATAATGATAAGAAGTCAGCGCAGAAGGGACATAAAAGTGAGGTCGATACGTCGGCCTTGTGTGCCCACCCTGCGGTCCCCGAGTGAATGTGCAAACCCCGCGGTGCGTTGCCTGGCGCAGCGTGATTGAGGGTTGCCCATGACCAGGGGCGGTGGGGCGGATGGCGTTTTATCATAGGTGCTACTGATGTTTAAAAAAGTAAACACTGCCCTGCTGGGGCTGGCTTTGTCGCTGGGGATCACGTCCGTTCACGCGGAAGAGGCAAAGAAAGTCGATGTGCTGCTGATCGGCGGCGGCATCATGAGTGCAACCCTGGGTGTCTGGCTTAACGAGCTGGAGCCGGGTTGGTCGATGGAAATGGTCGAGCGCCTCGACGGCGTCGCCGAAGAAAGCTCCAACGGCTGGAACAACGCCGGTACCGGTCACTCGGCCCTGGCTGAGCTGAACTACACCCCGGAAAACAAGGACGGTGTGGTTGAGATCCCGAAAGCGGTCGAAATCAACGAAGCGTTCCAGATTTCCCGTCAGTTCTGGTCCTGGCAGGTCCGCCAGGGCGTGCTGAAGAACCCACGTTCGTTCATCAACACCACACCGCACATGAGCTTTGTGTGGGGCGATGACAACATCAAGTTCCTCAAGAAGCGCTACGAAGCCTTGAAAGCGAGCCCACTGTTCGCTGGCATGCAGTACTCCGAAGACCCGGCGCAGATCGCCAAGTGGGTTCCGCTGATGATGGAAGGGCGTGACCCGAACCAGAAAATCGCGGCCACCTGGAGCCCGCTGGGGACCGACATGAACTTCGGCGAGATCACCCGCCAGTTCGTCGCTCACCTGCAAACCACACCTAAGTTCGACCTGAAACTGTCGAGCGAAGTGCAGGACATCACCAAGAACGCCGACGGTTCGTGGCGTGTCAGCTACAAAAACCTGAAAGACGGCACCAAGACTGAAACCGACGCCAAGTTCGTGTTCATCGGCGCTGGCGGCGGTGCACTGCACCTGCTGCAAAAGTCGGGCATTCCTGAAGCCAAGGAATACGCTGGCTTCCCGGTGGGCGGCTCGTTCCTGGTGACCGATAACCCAACCGTCGCCGAGCAGCACCTGGCCAAGGCCTATGGTAAGGCCTCGGTTGGCGCGCCACCGATGTCGGTTCCGCACCTGGACACCCGCGTGCTGGATGGCAAGCGCGTGATTCTGTTTGGCCCATTCGCGACCTTCTCGACCAAGTTCCTGAAAGAAGGCTCGTACCTGGACCTGCTGACCAGCACCACCACCCACAACATCTGGCCAATGACCAAAGTCGGTATTCGTGAATACCCACTGGTCGAGTACCTCGCCGGCCAACTGATGCTGTCGGATGACGACCGCTTCAAGGCGCTGCAGGAGTACTTCCCGAACGCCAAGCAATCCGACTGGCGCCTGTGGCAAGCCGGTCAGCGCGTGCAGATCATCAAGCGTGACGAAGAGCAGGGCGGTGTCCTGAAACTCGGTACCGAAGTGGTCAGCTCCGCCGACAACACCATTGCAGGCCTGTTGGGTGCATCGCCAGGCGCGTCCACCGCGGCTCCGATCATGCTGACCGTGCTGCAGAAAGTGTTCAAGGACAAGGTTGCGACCCCTGAGTGGCAGGCAAAACTGCACCAGATCGTACCGAGCTACGGCACCAAGCTGAACGACAGTCCTGAGGCTGTTGCCAAGGAATGGGCCTACACCGCCAATATCCTGCAACTGCCTACACCGCCTGCGATTCCACAACAGGCTGCTCCTACCGCCACCGAGGCTGCCAAGCCTGCGGCTGAGCCGAGCAAGCCGGCGTCTGATCTGGCGCTGTAAACCGCTGGGGAGGTCCTGGGTCAGGACCTTGCCGGTAACAAAAAGCCCGCTGAACCGGTAACGGTCAGCGGGCTTTTTTGTGCGTGTCTAACGGCGGGTCCGTTCGACAGGCGGTAGTTCAACCGTACGTTCGGCGGCGGCCAGCGCTGCCTTCAAGCCATCCTGGTCCAGCGGGACACAATAGGCCGGCTTGCCGCGTTCCAGCCGCCAGCTGTCATCCAGGCTGCCGGCATCCACGGCGTCGAACCCCAGTTCGTCGAGTAGCGTGATGACGCGTGCCTTCGCTGCGGCGTCATCCGCTGCCACCGGCAACGCCCGGCGGTCGGGGGCACCGTGGGGGCGGGCGTCCTGTGTCAGGTCGGGGGCGAAGATCGCGTTGAACACTTTCACCACATGTGAATGGGGCAGATGCTCAGCGAGCAACCGGCTGGTGGTGGTTTCGAAGCGATCCAGTACCGGGATATGGCCGTCGCGGCTCGGGTAGTAATTATTCGCATCCATCACGATCTTGCCCTCCAGCCATTGCGCCGGGACGCTGCGGTAATGCTCCAAGGGGATCGCCACGAGCACCACATCGCCGAATTTGGCGGCGTCGTCGGCACTGCCCACCTGCACGCCGAGTATGCCGCTCACTACGCTGCTCATGGTGTGGGGGCCACGGGAGTTGCTCAACATCACTTCATGCCCGGCCGCCAGTGCCAGTTGGGCCACGGCGCGCCCGATAAAGCCTGCTCCAATAACACCAATCCTCATGGTCTTGCTCCAATGCATGGGGGGAGCGGTTATGATGATTGGCAACCAATTGGCGATAAATCGTCGTTTTGGTGTGGATGTTGTTACTGGGAGTAGGGAATGATGGATCGCCTGTCGAGCATGAATGCTTTTGTGATGGCTGCTGAGTTGGGCTCGTACGCGAGGGCTGCCGAGCGCTTGGGGATGTCGCCGCAGATGGTGGCCAAACATGTCACCGCTCTGGAGCAGCGCCTGGGCGCTCGCTTGCTTAACCGCACCACACGAAGGCAAAGCCTGACGGAGTTGGGGAGCGCGTACTACGAGCGTTGCAAACATATCCTGGTAGAAGCCGAGGCTGCTGATTCACTGGCGCAGATCATGAACGACACGCCGCGCGGCAAGCTGAAAATCACGGCGCCCGTCACCTTCGGCTCCTACAGCCTGATGCCGTTGATTACCGGGTTCCTGCGCGACAACCCGGATGTGGAAATCGACCTGCACCTGACCGACCGTTTCGTGGACCTGGTGGAGGAGGGCTATGAAGCCGCTTTTCGTATCGGCCCCCTGGCGACCACCGGCCTGACAGCCAGGCCACTGGCACTTTACCGCCTGGTGGTCTGCGCTTCGCCGGAGTACCTGGCGGCACGCGGTACCCCACAGGTCCCGGCGGACCTTGAGCGTCATGAATGCCTCGGCTACGCCTTCTGGTCGCGGCCGGCGGATCGCGAGTGGGTGTTCTACCAGGCTTCGACGCCTTATAAGGTGCAAGTTGCCAGTCGCTTGCAGATCAATGAAAGCAGGGCCTTGATGTCCGCCGCGCTGGATGGTTTTGGCATCGTGCTCGGTCCGGAAGACTTCTTGCGCCGGGCATTGGCCAGGGGCGAATTGGTGAGAGTGCTGCCGGACTTTGAAGCCCCGAGCCGGCCGATGCACCTTGTCTACACGGCGAACCGCCAGCGTACGGCCAAGCTGAGACGCTTCGTCGAAGCGGTGTTGGGACGCTTCGGTGCCCCTTGATGCGTGCTGCTTCAGCAATCCGACAGACACAACCTGTTAAAAAAGTACCCAGGCCTGAGCAGGAGCACGGCTGAAACACGGGGGCATTTTTACCGGTGCAGGTGTTGGGCGATAACGCCCGAGGGGGTTGTATGTTGTTACGTTACGCGGCATTAGCGGCAGTTGTGGTCGCGGCGTCTGGGTGTGTGCAGGAGCGCGTGGTGCATGAGCGCCGGCCTGTACAACGTGAATATGTCGAGGTGGTCGCGCCACAACCGCCGCCGGCCCAGGTCATCGAAGTCGAGCCTGCCGTACGTGAAGGTTACATATGGTCACGTGGTTACTGGCGCTGGGAGGGCGGGCGCTACGTTGCCGTACACGGCCATTGGGAGCCGGTGCGCGAAGGCTATCGTTATGTGCATCCGCATTGGGTGCAGCGCAATGATGGCTACCACTGGCAGGTGGGTGGCTGGGTTCGTTGAACCCCGACTAGGACGGCTTCTTTGTACCCAGGAGCCGTACTTCCCGCAGCAGCGCGGCACCGAGTTGATCGGTGCCCAGTTCCTTGTATCCCACGGCCTTGACCTCTCCGTTCTCTTCGGCCTGGATGATGATCACCGGTGTCTCTTTGCCGCTGGCTTCGTCGATGTGAAAAGCGTATTGGGGAATATCCACCTTGATCGGCGTACCGGCGGCCTTGCCTTGCACATTGATCAGGAACGCTGCGCAGCCGTTGTCCACATCCACACTGGTGGCAGAACGCCCGCTGACGAAGCAGCTCTTTGGCAGGTCGGGCCAGATGATCTCCGCCAGGGCGAGGGACGGCGTCAGGGCCAGGGCAGCAAGAAGAAGCGTGCGCACGTGGGGCGTTCTCTCGATTAGGGATTGACGCGATTTTTACCAAAGCCTGCCCCTTGCCGCAATGTTGCCGCTCAGCCCAGACGCTTCATACCTGCTGCCTTGGCCGCACCGAGGTCAAAGGTAGCGGTGTATTCGCACCCGGCGGCGTGGGCGCAGCGCTCTATCAGGCAATCGGCAAAATCGGCGTTGTTGGCCGTGAACCGTCGAAGCGCCTGCCAGATGACCTCGGCATGTTCGACGGTCAATTCACGGGTGCGCAGCAGTGTTTCCAGAACGACGACAATGTCATTTTTGGCACATTGGTAGCAGCTCTGTAATACCCATACCAGCTCCACCACGGACACCAGGCTGACAAACCCTGGCGAAAGCGTGGTGAGGGATTCGATCAATTCGCAGGCCTTGGGGGATTGAACGGGATCATCCTGGGTGACGTAGCGCACCAGCACATTGGTATCCAGCCCGATCATCCAGCCTTGGCTCCCTGTGCTGCGATGGCGCGGTTCATGTCGTCAATGGACACGGCCCTGGCAGGCTTCCGGATCAGCCCCTTGAGATCATGGACAGTCTTGCTCGCTGCAATGATGGAAAACTTGCCATCTTCCGTTTCGACGAACTCGACGCGGTCGCCTGTTTCCAGGCCAAGTGCGGTCCTGACTTGGACGGGGATGGTGATTTGCCCTTTTGAGGTAAGTGTGGCGGTCGCCATGGTAAAGATCTCCAGCATGATGCTCCTTACCTTAGGGTAAGGAGTGGTGGAGGACAATATCCGTTGGTCCATAGGTCGCTCTTCAGGTGGAGGGTGAGTCGGGGTCATGAAAACCTAGTCCGAACTCAGCCCTCCCGCACGCTTAACCATGCTGCAAAGAAATACAAACTATGACCGACCGCCAGTAAAGCCTGGCGGCTGTAAGCAAATTACCTGACGAGCTCACTGTACTACGCGATAACACGGCACATACGCCGCGCCACCCGGCAACTTCATGCGATGCTGGGCAACGAACGCCTGCAACAGCTCATCCAGTGGCTTCATGATGGCCGGGTCGCCGTGGATCTCGTACGGGCCGTGTTCTTCGATCAGGCGAATGCCCTTGTCCTTGACGTTACCCGCCACGATCCCCGAGAACGCACGGCGCAGGTTGGCCGCCAGTTCGTGGGGGGGCAGTGCGTGGCTCAGTTGCAGGCTGGCCATGTTGTCGTGGGTCGGGTCGAACGGGCGCTGGAAGCCTTCGTCGATCTTGAGCAGCCAGTTGAAGTGGAACGCGTCGTTGCGCTCGCGGCGGAACTGTTTCACCGCCTTGAGGCCGGCAGTCATCTGGCGGGCCACTTCGGCCGGGTCGTCGATGATGATCTGGTAGTGCGCCTGCGCGGCTTCGCCGAGGGTGGCGCCGACGAAGGCGTGCAGTTGTTGCAGGTACGGTGCGGCTTGTTTCGGCCCGGTGAGAATGACCGGGAAGGGCACGTCGCGGTTGTCCGGGTGCATCAGGATGCCCAGCAGGTATAGGAACTCTTCGGCCGTGCCGGCGCCGCCGGGGAAGATGATGATGCCGTGGCCGACACGCACGAAGGCTTCCAGGCGCTTTTCGATGTCCGGCAGGATCACCAGTTCGTTGACGATCGGGTTCGGCGCCTCGGCGGCGATGATGCCCGGCTCGGTCAGGCCCAGGTAGCGGCCGCCGGTGATGCGTTGCTTGGCGTGGGAAATGGTCGCGCCCTTCATCGGGCCTTTCATCACGCCCGGACCGCAACCGGTGCACACGTCGAGGCTGCGCAGGCCGAGTTCGTGGCCGACTTTCTTGGTGTATTTGTATTCTTCGGTATTGATCGAGTGCCCGCCCCAGCACACCACGATCTTCGGCTCGACACCCGGGCGCAGCGTGCGGGCGTTGCGCAGCAGGTGGAACACGTAGTCGGTGATGCCCTGGGAGTTGCTCAGGTCGATGCGCTGGCTGTCCAGCTCGTTCTCGGTGTAGACGATGTCGCGCAGGGCGCTGAACAGCATCTCACGGGTACTGGCGATCATTTCGCCATCCACGAACGCGTCGGCGGGCGCGTTCAGCAGTTCCAGGCGCACGCCACGGTCCTGCTGGTGGATGCGCACTTCAAAGTCTTTGTAGGCGTCGAGGATGGTCTTGGCGTTATCGATATGCGCGCCGGTGTTGAGGATCGCCAGGGCACATTGGCGGAACAGGGTGTAAATGCTGCCGGTACCGGCTTCGCTCAGTTGCTGGACTTCACGCTGGGACAGGGTTTCGAGGCTGCCCTTGGGGCTGACGGAGGCATTGATGACTTGGCGTTGGGGCATTCTGATTCCTTGAAAGCACAGCCACCGCGCTGCTCAGAAGGCGATGGCTTGAGAAGGGTGGGCGCCGAATTCGGTCGCACGAGACGGATATTTACCTCAGGCGCAAGGCTGAGTGCAAACACCGCCCACCACCATCATGCCGCAGAACTTACTCAATCAGCTTCCAGTTTTTGTAGAAAACCCGACGCAGGGTAAAGACCAGCCCGGCAAAACCCGCGATCACCGCGTTAAGCACGGACGGCAGCGGCGTCGGCCTCACGATATCGATAAACAGGCAGTAGCGCTTGGCATCGTTCTTGTTGAAGGACGCGTGCATCAGCGTGTCATCAAAGATAAACAGCGGGTCGTCATGCCAGTAATGCTTGTGCTTGCCGACCTGGATGTACACGCCGTCGTGATGGGGCGCCGGCGCCATGTTGTAGAGCACGCGGAACATCATGCGCAGCGGGCCGAAGTGAAAGGACGTCGAGCGGTTTTCGTTGAATACCGACACGCCGATGGTCTTCACGAATGGCAGCTTTTTGCGCAGTTCAGGAATATCCAGGGTGGTTTCGATCGGCCGTCCGTACCATTGGAAAAACAACATGCCGCGTTTTTTCTCGGCCATGCGCACATCCAGGTAGCCGATGATTTCTTCCTTGTGGGCCATGGCATCGTCGATGACCTGTTGCAGGTCCTCGCGCCAGGCGGGTGGCAGGTCGCGCATCGTATAGATGTGGCGATTGCGCGAGCTCAACAGGTCGAACAGCGTGTTGAACGGCGCCAGCAGCCAGGTGTTGCGGCCACTGCCGATAAAGTATTTGCTCAGGGTCGGCCGGTCATACAGACCGTTACGCAGGAAGTCGTAGACGCCGCACACCCCTACCAGGCAGAGGAACACCAGCGTGGTTTCGGGGAACACATCGATTATCAGCAGTACGCCGAGCACCCAGGCGACCGATACCGCTTTCTTGCGCAAAGCAGACTTGTTCATGCACTCAGCTCCAGAAGGATGCCATTCGACAGGTCCGGATCCCTGGCTGCGAGTGGTGGGATTTTGAAACATATAGAAACAACTCCGTCATAATAAGACGTTCGCCGCCGAATAGGCGTTTTAAATACGGTGAAATCGTGAAGGCTCTACACGCTCGTCAACCCTGGCCGGGCGTGTGTGGATTGGATTTTGTAAACAGAAGATTTGCGACTATCGTGACGCTTCGGTTTTTCGGACGTCATAGACCGGTACGATTGAAGTTGAATGGCCACCACTGGCCTTCGGCACCTTGGAAGAGGCAGAAATTTTATGATCATCAAACCGCGGGTTCGTGGCTTTATCTGTGTGACCGCTCACCCTGTTGGCTGTGAAGCGAACGTCAAGGAACAGATCGACTACGTAACTGAGCACGGCGCCATTGCAGACGGCCCGAAGAAGGTGCTGGTCCTCGGCGCTTCCACCGGCTACGGCCTGGCCGCGCGCATCAGTGCAGCGTTTGGCTGCGGCGCCGACACCCTGGGCGTGTTTTTTGAGAAAGAAGGCGAAGAAGGCAAGCTGAGCTCCGCCGGCTGGTACAACAGCGCCGCGTTCGAGAAGTTTGCCGTCGAAAAAGGCCTGTACGCCAAGAGCATCAATGGCGACGCGTTCTCCGATGAGATCAAGCGCCTGACCATCGAAACCATCAAGAAAGACCTCGGCAAGATCGACCTGGTGGTCTACAGCCTGGCCGCGCCACGCCGTACTGATCCCAAGACCGGTGAAGTCTACAACTCCACCCTCAAGCCAATCGGCAAGGCCGTGACCCTGCGCGGTATCAATACCGACAAAGGCGTTGTGGTCGACACCACCCTCGAGCCTGCCACCCAAGAAGAAATCGACGGCACCGTGAATGTCATGGGGGGCGCCGACTGGCAGCTGTGGATCGATGCCCTGCGTGATGCGGACGTACTGGCCGAAGGCGCCAAGACCACCGCGTTCACCTACCTCGGCGAGAAGCTGACCCAGGATATCTACTGGAACGGTTCCATTGGCGAAGCCAAGAAAGACCTGGACAAGAAAGTCCTGACCCTGCGCGACAACCTCGCAGCACTCAAGGGTGATGCCCGCGTATCGGTGCTCAAGGCAGTGGTCACCCAGGCCAGCTCCGCGATCCCGATCATGCCGCTGTACTTGTCGTTGCTGTTCAAAGTGATGAAAGAGCAGGGCACCCACGAAGGCTGCATCGAGCAGGTCTACGGCCTGTTCAAGGACAGCCTGTACGGCAGCGAACCGAAGCTCGACGCCGACGGCCGCCTGCGTGCCGACTTGGCCGAACTGGAACCCAAGGTCCAGGACGCCGTGGCGGCCTTGTGGAACCAGGTCACTGACGAGAACGTCAATGAGATCAGCGATTTCGCCGGCTACAAGGCTGAGTTCCTGCGCTTGTTCGGCTTTGAAGTCGATGGCGTGGACTACGACGCTGACGTCAATCCGACCGTGAAGATCAATGGCTTGATCCAAGCGTAAGTGATGTGACTGATAGCGGCCTGATCATCGGGTTATCAGGCCGCTGTCTTCCCTGTCATGATTCAAGCAAGACTATTTTTTGCCAGAGTGAAGGCGGACCGCCTCACGTTGGTCACTTCTTTTTCCCACAAGGGATTCAACGGTACGTGATAACCGCAGTCCTTGGCGGTCTTGATGAGTTCTGCCATTTCCCTATGGTCGTGGATGATGCTGATTTGATCGAATTGACCCAGTTTTGCCGGTAGGAAAAACGTCGCTGGGTAATTGGCGGCCACTTCCGTAGCCGGGCTGCCCGAGTCTGCATTGTGATGAACCACTCTCTCTCCCTCGCCGACCAATTTTTTATTGATCAGCCCTATCATCTGCGCTATCCGTGGTGTTGCGTTGCCAAGGTGGGCATCCTCTTTCCGGTAGAAGTGGGCGGGTCTGTCAAAGTCTGCGCGTAGCGCGTCCGGAACTTGCTTATAGCGTTCAACTCGACCCTTGAAGACACTGTGGGCTACGTCCGGTATGGGGAGTTTGTCCTGGGGGCCGAAGTCGCTGATATGGGGCGCAATCAGGTGCAGGTCGTAATCGGCGGTCAACGGTTTGCCTTCTGCATGCTTGGCCAGCACTTCAAGGGGCTTGGCCTGATGGGTGATGAAGTAGCTGTCGCTTGAAGGTGACGTGCGATGGCCTTCAAATGTATAGGTTTGCTGACTGGGCCCGCGGGCGCTTAATTGCAATGTGCCGTCAGCGCCTTGAACGGCCAGTTGGGTTATGTGGCCGAGCTTGACCAATACATCAAGGCGTTGGCTCGACAGCTTCAGGGGAGTTGCAACTGCATGGCCTTCTTGGATGCACGCCTGGATTTGCTCATTGGCCTTGGTCACTTTGGCCGGTGTTTTTTCGGTAACTTGTTCAAGTTTGCTGAACGCCTGGTCTATACAGATCAACCCTGCCTGAGGGCCCCAGTTGGCGCTCTTCCCTTTGATATGGAAGTCCTTGGTGGGGTGCCCGGCTTCTATCAGGCCTGTTGCGACGGTTTCGACCGGGCGTATGCCTATGATGGAATTGGTGGTCATTGCGATGTCTTGCAAGGCGGCAAGATGGCTTGGCACGATACCTGTTTCGTCCTTGACCCGGTCGACCAGCACGTCTGTGGGGATTTTTGCACCCCGGGCAATATAGTTTTGCAGCGCAGCAAGGCTGTATGCGGAAGGGGAGGTCACTGAAGAGGTCATGCTGTTCATTGAAGTTCTCCAAGTCATATCAACAGCGAAGTTCGTTGATTCCCTCCAGACGCTGGCTCCCTGAGTTGTAAGCCCGAGATTAAAGTGAGGGCGCCTTCAAAGGGGAAGAACAAATGTGACTATCAATGTGAGATAGAATCCGCGCATTAAAGCTAAAGGCCCGTATTAGCAAGGGAAGCTGCTGTTTCCCCGCGCACGCCTTGTTTGAATCTAAGAAAGATCCTACTCGTGCTTACTTGCTGCTAAAGGCCGGATACATGCCAAACTGTCCTGACTCTGGCGTTGCACCAACGGGAGGAACCCATGACGATCCGCGCAGTAGTGTTTGACTTTGGCGGTGTACTGTTCGACTGGAACCCGCAGCACCTGTACCGCAAGTTGATTGCCGACGATCAAGAGCGGCAGTGGTTCCTCGATAACATCTGTACCCAGGCCTGGAACACCGAGCAGGATGCGGGGCGGCCGCTGGCCGAAGCCACGCAAAGCCTGATCGATCAATATCCCCACCATGAACCCTTGATCGCGGCCTACTACGACCGCTGGCACGAAATGCTGCGTGGCGCGTTGCCCGAAGGCGTGGCGATTCTCAACGCGCTGCATCAGGCCGACATGCCACTGTTTGGGCTCACAAACTGGTCGGCGGAGACCTTTCCCTATGCGCTTGCCAATTACCCCTTCCTGCGGAAATTTCGCAACATCGTGGTGTCGGGCGAGTTGAAGTTGATCAAGCCCGACGCGGCGATCTACCACGCCAGCCTCAGCCAGATCCGGGTGTACCTGCCGGATATCCGGCCGGGGGAAGTGGTGTTTATCGATGATGTCGCCGGCAACGTCGAAGCGGCCATCGCCCTCGGCTGGCAAGGCATTCACCATGTGTCTGCCGAGCAGACGGCTGCGCGATTGCGCGAGTTGGGCGTGGGCTTCTAGCGCGCCCACTTTTCCATGGCGAAATCCACAAAGGCGCGCAGCTTCGGCAAGCGATAACGATCCTGGCCGTACAGCAAATGCATGGGCCGGCTGGGCAGTTGATAGGTGGTCAGCAAGGCCACCAGCTTGCCGGTTTGCAGGTCCGGCTGCACCAGGGCATCCGGCAGCATGACGATCCCCATGCCTTGCACGGCTGCCTGGCGCAAGGCCTGGGAGCTATTGATAGTCAGCGAGCCGGACACCGGAATTTCCACTTCGCCTTCTGCACCGCTCATGCGCCACAGCTTGTCGGCGTTGCGCCAGTCGTCGGTCGACGGATAGGCGAACGCCAGGCAGTCGTGCCGTTGCAGATCCTCGGGCGTTTGTGGCGTACCGCGTCGGGCCAGGTAATCCGGTGAGGCGCACAGGGTGATGGTGTAGTCCTGCATCGGTCGGGCGATCAGGCTTGAGGCTTCCAGTTCGCCCAGGCGGATAGCCACATCAAAGCCGCTGTCGACCATGTCCACGCGCTGGTTGCTGAGCACCACGTACAGCTTGATCAGCGGGTAGCGTTGGGAAAACTCGCTCAAGGCCGGCGCCAGGCGTTCGGTGCCAAAGGCGGGTGGGGCGGTGATGCGCAGGGTGCCTTTGGGGGTGTCACTGTGGGCCTGTTCGGCCCATTGCTCGGAGTCGGCGACCAGCCCCAGCACTTCCAGGCAGCGCTGGTAATACTGGCCGCCGAACTCCGTCAGGCTTTGCTTGCGTGTGGTGCGCTTGAGCAGGCTGACGCCCAGGCGCTGTTCGAGGGCGCGCAAGTGGTTGCCGACCATGGTGGTCGACATCCCGCAGGCTTGGGCTGCGGCGGTCATGCTGCCGGTCTCGACTACTTTTACGTACACCGACATCGCCTGGAATAAATCCATTATCAAGTCCTGATTTAAAGTCATTGCAGGAAAATGCAGTTTATCCAGCTCGGGTGGCTAACGATACTTCAACCCATCACAACGATGCACTGGAGCCCGCCACTATGACCGCCGCCTGCCTGATGACCACCTATCAACCTTTGGCCCTGAGTTTTACCCGTGGCCTCGGCACGCGCCTGTGGGACCAGCAGGGGCGCGAATACCTGGACGCGGTGGCGGGCGTGGCGGTGACCAATGTCGGGCATTCCCACCCGAAACTGGTGGCGGCGATCAGCGAGCAGGCTGGCCTGTTGTTGCATACTTCCAACCTCTACAGCATCGACTGGCAGCAACGCCTCGCCCAGCGCCTGACCCAGCTGTCCGGCCTGGACCGTGCCTTCTTCAACAATTCCGGCGCCGAAGCCAACGAGACGGCGCTGAAACTGGCGCGGTTGCATGGTTGGAAAAAAGGCATCGAGGAACCGTTGGTGGTGGTGATGGAGAATGCCTTTCACGGCCGCACGTTGGGCACCATGGCGGCGAGCGATGGCCCCTCGGTGCGCTTGGGGTTTCAACGCTTGCCGGGGGATTTTCTCAAGGTCAGGTTTGGTGATCTGGCGGCGATCGAGGCAATCACCCAAACGTTCGGGACGCGAATCGCGGCAGTTTTGCTGGAGCCCATCCAGGGCGAAAGTGGCGTACTGCCAGCGCCACCGGGTTATCTGCAAGCCCTGCGCGATCACTGCACACGCCACGGTTGGTTGATGATGCTGGATGAAATCCAGACCGGCATCGGCCGTACCGGCACGTGGTTTGCCTTCCAGCATGAAGGCATCGTTCCCGATGTCATGACCCTGGCCAAAGGCCTTGGCAACGGCGTGCCCATCGGCGCCTGCCTGGCCCGTGCTGCGGTAGCCCAGTTGTTCACACCCGGCAGCCATGGCAGTACCTTCGGCGGCAACCCGCTGGCATGCCGGGTGGGCTGCACCGTGTTGGACATTATCGAAGAACAAGGCTTGTTGCAGAACGCTGCGCAACAGGGCGAACGCTTGCTGGCGCGGTTACGCATGGAGTTGGAAGAGCACCCGCAGGTGCTGGCGATGCGCGGGCAGGGCCTGATGATCGGTATTGAGTTGGCCAGCCCCTATCGCGATCTGGCCCAGCGCGCCGCCCAGGAACATGGGCTGCTGATCAACGTGACGCGGGGTAAGGTCATTCGCCTGTTGCCGCCGCTGACCCTGGAGACCAAGGAGGTCGAGATGATCGTGCGGGCCATCACTCGGCTATTGAGCTAGGTCTTTTCCGTTGAGCCACTCCTGGTTCATGGTTTCGGTATCGCCCAGGTATTCCAATAACCACGCCATGGCCGGCGACAGTTTGTTCTGTGCCCAGGCCACGCATGAGGGGCTGGCGGGGAAGGGGCGCATCAGTTGCAGTGCCACCAATTCACCTCGTTCGATCCACGGCAATACCTGATGCGCCGGTGCCATGCCGACGCACAGGCCATCGCGCAGGCAATCGATGGCGGAGGCCCAGTTCGGCACCACCAGGCGCCGCTGGTTATCCAGGGTCCAGGTGTCGCGCTTGGGCAGGTTGCGCGAGGTGTCGGTCATGCACAGCGAGGCGAAGGGGCGCAGTTGGTCGTCATTGAGCAACCCTTCCACCGCCGCCAACGGGTGCCGGACGCTGACCACGCACAGCCAATTCAATAAGCCCATGTCGCGAAAGGTGAAGTGACTGGCTACCGGCACGGCGCTGGTGGCACCGATGACTATATCGGTGCGCTCATCTGCCAAGGCATCCCACACGCCGTTGTACACCTCGTATTCCAGCAGCAATTCCACTTCGGGAAACTGCCGATAGAAATCCAGCACCAACTGACGGCAGCGTTGGGGTTTGACGATGGAGTCCACGGCCACCTTCAACTGACCGCTCCAACCGTTCGCCACCTGCTGGCACAGGCGCCGTGTGCCGAGCATCTTTTTCATCACGCTGCGGGCTTCGTCTATAAATAGGCGACCAGCCGGGGTGAGCTCCACGTCGCGATGCCGACGCACAAACAGCGGCACCGCCAGCCACTCTTCGAGCTGGCGCACCGTGTAGCTGACGGCCGACGGCACGCGGTGCAGTTCCTGGGCGGCGGCGCTGAAGCTGCCATGACGCGCTACCGCATCGACGACATCCAGGGAGTATTCGGACCACATGAGGGTTGCCTTCAAAATTATTGATAACAGTCGCCAATTATTATCGCTTCACACAGAAACTGTCAGCTTCATAATGGGCGGCAGTCAGCAAATAGTTTGATGGCAAGATTAACAAGGCTTCAATGAAAAATTCTTTTGGTTTCACCTGGTATCTGGCGGGGCTGAGCATGCTCGGTTATCTCGCCATGGACATGTATTTACCGGCGTTCGGCGCCATGGGCGAGCAGCTGCAGATTGGCGCAGGTGCGGTGGGCGCCAGCTTGAGTATCTTTCTCGCCGGTTTTGCCGTGGGGCAGTTGCTGTGGGGGCCGTTGTCCGACCGTCTGGGACGCAAGCCAATCCTGCTCGCAGGCTTGAGCCTGTTTGTCGTGGGGTGCGCGGGGATGTTTTGGGTCGAGACCGCGCCGCAGTTGCTGGCCTTGCGCTTTATGCAGGCGATTGGCGTGTGTTCCGCCGCTGTGAGCTGGCAGGCGCTGGTAATCGACCGCTACCCGGCCGATAAGGCCCACCGTGTGTTCGCCAGCATCATGCCGTTGATGTCGTTGTCGCCGGCGCTGGCGCCGCTGCTGGGCGCGATGGTGCTCAACCACTTCGGTTGGCAAGCCATCTTCGGCGTATTGCTGGGCGTGTCGTTGCTGTTGTTGTTGCCGACGTTGTTCCTGCGCTCCGTGCCGAAACCTCAGACGCGGGAAGGCCAATCTTCGCGCCTTGGCTATTGGCAATTGCTCACCTCCCGGGTGTTTACCGGCAACGTGATGATCTTCGCCGCCTGCTCGGCCAGTTTCTTCGCCTGGCTGACCGCTTCGCCCTTCATCCTGGGCGACATGGGCTATAGCCCGAATGACATCGGCCTGAGCTACGTGCTGCCGACATTGGCGTTTCTGGTGGGGGGCTACAGTTGTCGCAGCGCCCTGCAGCGTTTCCAGGGCAAGACGCTGTTGCCGTGGTTACTGCTGGCCTATTGCATCAGCATGGTGGCGTTGTACCTGGTCGCGACCTTGAGCGTGCCGACGCTCACCACCTTGCTGATTCCGTTCTGCCTGATGGCATTGGTCAACGGCGCCAGTTACCCGATTGTGGTGGCGAATGCGCTGATGCCTTTTGCAGAAAATTCCGGCAAGGCGGCGGCACTGCAAAACACCCTGCAATTGGGCCTGTGCTTTCTTAGCAGTCTGCTGGTGTCATCGATGATCGAGCAGCCGTTGCTGATCACCGTGATCGTGATGCTGGCAACCGCGCCCTTGGCCGTGTTGGGCTATTGGCTGGCGCGGCGCAAGGCAGACGATTCGGAACTGGCCGCTGCCTAGAACGTCACTTCCACGTTCACCGTCGGCGTTGACGTGCGGCTGCCCCGGCCGCCGTCCACGCCGAACTTGTTATGCCAGTACTCGTAACCCACGCCGAGGTACAGGTTCGGCTTCACGCCCTTGCCCGGTCGCACCGCGACCATCAGCGCGCTGCGCATCAAGGCTTCCGGTGCCGTGTCACGGCCATGGTAGTCCTCGCCTTTTTCCCCGACGTAATTGATAAACCCCTGGAATTTCGCCGCATGGTTGCCGATCTCGAAAGGGCGCATCCACGTCAGGTTGAGCATGTAGGTGTCGTCAAACGTGTGGTTCGACTCGTGTGCGCCGGGGATCCCGGTGTGGTTGCGTTCCTTGTAGTACATCAGGCTCAGGTCCAGCACGCCCACGCTGTTTAACTTCAAGGTAGGGCCGATCACCAATGCGCGTTTTTTCGCCGAAGCGAAATTGTTGTTGCGGTTGGCATCAAAGCCCAGGGTCAGCGCGTAATCCTTGATCAGCCCGGTGCCCAGCGGCACATCCAGCACCCGTGACGCATACAGTTGATGCCGGTACACCGCGTACACCTCACTGCCGCCGTGGTCCGTGCCCTTGCGTGGGTCGCGGCTGTCGGACAGGAACACATCCAGGTTGAGGAAGTTGCTGCCATATCGGTAGCCGCTGGCGTGGGTAAAGCTGTAGATGCGCTTGCTGAATTCGTCGGGGTTATTCGGATTGGTGAACTGCTGGCCGTAGCGAAAACCGACGCTGTTGTTCATCCATTCCACCGCGACGGCCTCCCCGCCGCCGAGGAGGGTAAGTGCGACGGTTGCTCCCTGTAATGCCTTTTTCATTGTTTTAGCTTCCTGTGGCGTCCTGGCTCATCACGGCCGAATTGTTTTTGTAACGCCGATGGAGGGTATCTTGTTCGATTGATTGTATACAACTCTATGGACATCCAGTCTAAAGATTGCATACAGTGACTGCACAACAAAAACAGAGACCCCCTCACCATGACTATCCCGAAGGCGTCACCGCAGCGGCCAGAAGATGAGAATCTCGGCGTCGCCGCCAACATGGCTTACGGCCTGCAGCATGTGCTCACCATGTACGGCGGCATTGTCGCGGTACCCTTGATCGTCGGCCAGGCGGCCGGGATGTCACCGGCAGATATCGGCCTGTTGATCGCCGCGTCGTTGTTTGCCGGTGGCCTCGCCACCCTGTTGCAAACCCTTGGCCTGCCGTTCTTTGGCTGTCAGTTGCCGCTGGTGCAGGGGGTGTCGTTTGCCGGTGTGGCAACCATGGTGGCGATTGTCGGCAGCGATGGCGCCGGCGGGGTGCCAGCGATTCTCGGAGCGGTGATGGCCGCGTCGTTAATCGGGCTGCTGATCACACCGGTGTTCTCGCGGATCACCCAGTTTTTCCCGCCGTTGGTGACCGGTATTGTGATTACCACCATCGGCCTGACCCTGATGCCCGTGGCGGCGCGCTGGGCCATGGGCGGTAACAGCCGCGCAGCGGATTTCGGCAGCATGCCCAATATCGGCCTCGCGGCGTTGACCCTGGTGCTGGTGCTGCTATTGAGCAAGATCGGCAGCGCGAGTATCTCGCGCCTGTCGATCCTGCTGGCGATGGTGATCGGCACGGTGATTGCGGTGTTCCTCGGTATGGCGGACTTTTCCGGCGTCACCCAGGGACCCATGTTCGGTTTCCCTGCGCCATTCCATTTCGGCATGCCAACTTTCCACATTGCGGCGATCATTTCCATGTGCATCGTGGTGATGGTGACCCTGGTGGAAACCTCAGCCGACATCCTGGCGGTGGGCGAAATCATCGACACCAAGGTCGACTCCAAGCGCCTGGGCAACGGCCTGCGCGCCGATATGCTGTCGAGCATGTTCGCGCCGATCTTCGGTTCGTTCACCCAGAGTGCCTTCGCCCAGAACGTTGGGCTGGTGGCGGTGACCGGGGTGAAGAGTCGCTTTGTGGTGGCAACAGGTGGGGTGTTCCTGGTGATCCTCGGCTTGCTGCCATTCATGGGGCGGGTGATTGCGGCGGTGCCGACGTCGGTGTTGGGCGGTGCCGGGATTGTGCTGTTTGGCACCGTGGCGGCCAGTGGTATTCGCACCTTGTCCAAGGTGGATTACCGCAACAACATGAACCTGATCATCGTTGCCACCTCCATCGGTTTCGGCATGATCCCGATTGCTGCGCCGAGTTTCTACGATCAATTCCCCAGCTGGTTCGCGACCATTTTCCACTCGGGTATCAGTTCGTCGGCGATCATGGCGATCCTGTTGAACCTGGCGTTCAACCATTTCACCGCGGGTAATTCGGACCAGCAATCGGTGTTTGTGGCGGGGACTGAGCGCAGTTTGTGTTTCCACGACGTAGCGGCGTTGCGTGATGGGGACTATTTCAGGGGTGGCAAGTTGTTTGATGCCGAGGGCAAGGAAATTCCATTGGTGGCGGAGGTGCCAAGGAAAGCAGCGCACGCTGAAACCACAGAGGTCTAAAAATGCGGGAGGGGCACCGCCCCTCCCACATTTGGAACTCAACCGGCCTTGCGGACGGGGTGCGGCACAGAACACGCCTCATCCAGAAACTTCACCACGGTGCCCATGCACGCCTGGCGCTCTTCGACGTGGGGCATGTGGCTGGAGTCTTCAAACAGCGCCCAGCGTACGTCCGCGATCTCATCCAGGAACGGCTTGACCACCAGTGGCGTGGCCTCATCATGCCGGCCGGAGATCACCAGGGTCGGCACCTTGATCGCCGACAGGCGGCCAATGGATTTCCAGTCCTTCAGGCTGCCGATCACGTGGAACTCGGTCGGGCCGCTCATGGCGTGGTACACCGTGGGGTCCGAGTCGACCTGGGCGAAGGTACGCGCCACTTCTTCCGGCCACGGGTTAACGCGGCACACATGCTGGTCATAGAACACCCGCGAGGCGGCGAGGTATTCCGGGTCGTTATACGTGCCGGCGGCTTCATGTTTGAGCAGGGTTTCATGCACGCCTTGGGGCAGCAGTTTGCGCAGGCGGTTGGCCTCGCTGACCCAAGTGCGCATGCAGGTCGGCGAGTTCGCCGGGATAAACGCGCGCAGGCCTTTGGGTTGCAGGATCGCGTGTTCACTGCCGAGCATGCCGCCCCAGGACTGGCCGAGGATCGCGTAGTTTTGGCTGATCTGCAGGTGATCCAGCAGGTTATCCAGTTCTTTAAGGAACAGATCGACGGTCCAGAAGGACGGGTCTTTCTCAGGCAAGTGCGTGGAGCGGCCATTGCCCAGTTGGTCATAGTGGATGACGGCATGGCCGCTGGCCGCGACATCCTTGAAGGCGTCGACATAATCATGGGTGCAGCCGGGGCCTCCGTGGATGATCACCAGCGGCGTACGACCGCTTGCCAGGTCGCCAGTGACGCGGTACCAGGTCTGGTAGTCGCCAAACGCGGCATACCCTTCGCGGATTTTTTCGATGAAGTCCATTTCGTACCCTGCTTTGAAAAAAGGATCAGGGACACGATAGTCTGCGCGCGAAATTTAGGTAACTAGCAAAACAGCTAGGTTTTGCCGGGGGATCAGTCGTCCAGCAGGCGGTAATGGGTGGCGCGGACCACCGCTTGTACGCGGTTCTTGGCGCCCAGTTTGTGCATCGCCGAAGCCAGGTGCAGGGTGACAACTGCCAGTGAACGGCTCAATTGTGTGGCGATTTCGGCCGCAGTCAGGCCGTCGGCGGCCCATTTGAGGCATTCGCGTTCACGTTTGGTCAGGTGAATGTGTGGGTAGGTGCGTAGTTCCTTGCTGAATAGCGGGTAGGCCGCTTCCTGCAATGCATGGGAAATCAGGCTGAAGTCCGACAAGGTCTGCTGCGCATCCGGCAATACGGTGTGAGCTTTGCCGATTCGCAGGCCCGTCAGCGAAGCGAAACCGCCCCGGGGCAGGTGGATCGGTACGCTGACGCCACAGGTCAGTTGCTGGTCGTGCAGGTAGGACGACACGGGGGCGTGGCACGGGTCGATGATTTTTTGCAGGGGGGTGTTGGCCTTGGCTTCGTAGGACCAGACAAACGGTGACACCGTGCTCAGGGACAGGTGTTGCACCGGGTCTATCTGGTAAAACCCCTCGCTGCACCACAAGGCATGCCAATCGGGCGGCGTGTTGCGCAGTTCCAGCACCGAAGGGGTGATCAATGCGCCATCCTGGTCCATCGGCACCGGGGTGTAGTCGTACACCAGTGCATCGAAGCCCAACTGCTGGGCGAGGATGAATGTGTTGTCCATCTGCTCATCCAGGCTCCTGCCCGGCATCAGACGTTGATTGAAGGCAGTCAGCTTGGTCAGCATCCGTTCTGCTCCCGAATTCATTTGAATCTCGACTTGCTGCAAGTAGAATGCCACGCCCCGGCGAAGGACTGCCAGGCCAAACCTATAAGAAATACTAGGTTATGGACGCACGGCATCCTCGGTAGTGTTGGCCTGATAAGCGGCCGCTACCCGCCAGGCCGATACAACACAAGGAATGTATGCATGTGGCGTGAAATTGCCCCCGACCAGCAGTACAACGTGCAAGTCGACGGCTATAACCTCGTGGTCTACAGCTTTGGCGAAGGCGATGAGGTGCTGTTTTGCCTCAACGGCGGGCCGGGCCTGCCGTGTGACTACTTGCGCGACGCCCATGGCTGGCTCAAGGACCATAACCTGCGAGTGGTTGCATTCGACCAGCTTGGCACGGGCGCATCAGCCAGACCGACCGATGTTTCCCTGTGGGAAATCCGCCGTTATGTCGAAGAAGTCGAAACCGTCCGCCAAGCCTTGGACCTCGGCCGCGTGCACCTGCTTGGGCATTCCTGGGGCGGCTGGCTGGGCATCGAATACGCCATCCATTACCCCGACACGCTGAAAAGCCTGATCCTGGAAAACACCGTCGGCGACATTCCGCATCTGTCCCAGGAGCTGCAACGCCTGCGCGGCGCCCTGGGCAGTGAAACCGTGGCCATGATGCAGCGTCATGAAGCCATGGGTACCCTCGACCACCCGCAGTACCAGGCCGCGATCACCTTGCTCAACTATCGTCACGTCTGCCGTCTGGACGAATGGCCCGAGCCGGTCAAGCGCTCCCTCGGCGACTGGAACATGGGCCCCTACGAAACTATGCAGGGCCCCAACGAATTCCTCTACATCGGCAATCTCAAGGACTGGAACCGCATCCCCGAGATGGGCGATTTCAAGATGCCGATCCTGATCACCACCGGCCAGCATGACGAACTCACCCCGGCCTGCGCCCTGCGCATGAAGATGGCCGCCAGACACGCCGAACTGCATGTATTTCCCAACAGCAGCCATATGCCGTTCTACGAGGAACCCCACGCGTATTTCCCGGTACTGTTGGACTTTCTCGCCCGCCACCGAGGCTGACAGATGAACCTGGCGCGCTACCGTTTTGTCCTGTCCCGGCCGCTGCAATTGCTGCCGGTACTGTTTGGCATCAGCCTGATCACGTTTGTGCTGGTGCGCTCGATTCCGGGCGATCCGGCGCGTGCCTTGCTGGGCTCGCGCAGCACCCCAGATGCCTTGCTGAAAATCCGCGCCCAGTACGGCCTCGACCAGCCTCTGTGGCAGCAGTATTTCTACTTCCTGAAGAACCTGCTCAAGGGCGACCTCGGCCAATCGCTGTTGTACAAAGTCGATGCCTTGAAGTTGATCGTCACTCGCATCGAGCCCACGCTGGTGCTGGTGCTCGGCAGCGTGGTGCTGGCGCTGCTGATTGCGGTGCCGCTGGCGACGCTGGCCGCGCGCAATAAAGGCGGGTGGGCGGACAACCTGATCCGCGTGTTCACCACCGTGGGCCTGGGCATGCCGGCGTTCTGGCTGGGCCTGATGCTGATCCTGCTGTTCAGTGTGCAATGGGGCTTGTTCCCGGTGTCCGGCTACGGCCGTACCTGGCTGGACAAGGCGCACCATATGGTCTTGCCGTGCCTGACCATCGCCCTGGCGCTGTCGGCGGTGCTGGTGCGCAACCTGCGGGCGAGCATGTTGATGGAACTGCAGGCCGACCACGTCACTGCCGCGCGGGCGCGTGGGCTGTCGGAAGCGGCGGTGTTCCGACGCCATGTGCTGCCCAATTCCCTGGTGCCGGCGGTCAACCTGCTGGCGGTGAATATCGGCTGGCTGATCAGCGGCACCGTCGTGATCGAAAGCCTGTTCGCCATTCCCGGCATCGGCCAATTGCTGGTGCGCGGTATTTTTACCCGCGATTACATGGTGGTGCAGGGCGTTGCCATGGTGCTGGCGTGCGCGACGGTGGTGGTCAACTTTATCGCGGACGTGGCCACGGTGGCCCTCGACCCACGGGTGAAGATGCAATGAGCAGCCGTCCACTGATTACCCCGTGGCGCCTGCGCCTGCGTTTTGGTTTTCGCAATGGCCGACTCACGGCCGCGTGGGGGCTGTTGATTCTGTCGATGTGGTTGGTCCTGGCCGTGTTTGCGCCGTGGATCGCGCCCTATGACCCGATTGCGCAAAACACCGAGATGGCCTTGCTCGCCCCCGGACTGATCCATCCATTCGGTACCGATAACTACGGTCGAGACATCCTTTCGAGGGTGATCTGGGGCGCGCGCGTCGACCTGCAGCTTGCCATCATCGGGGTGATTTTCCCGTTTATGATCGGCACGTTTATAGGCGCCGTTTCTGGCTATATCGGCGGGCGCTTCGACAGTTTCTGCATGCGCGTGATTGATGTGGTCCTGGCGTTCCCGTTCCTGGTGTTGATGCTGGCGATCATGGCCATCCTCGGTCCGGGCCTGAAGAGTTTCTATATCGCCATGGCGCTGGTCGGCTGGGTGTCGTATGCGCGGCTGATCCGCTCGCAAATCCTGGTGCTCAAGGAAAGCGATTTCGCCCTGGCCGCCAAGAGCCTGGGGTTTGGCCATGGGCGCATCCTGTTCCGGCATTTGCTGCCGAATGCGATGTTTGGCTCGATTGTGTTTTCCATGTCTGACGCGGTGCTGGTGTTGCTCAACGGTGCGGCTGTGAGCTACCTGGGACTGGGTGTGCAACCGCCGACGGCGGAGTGGGGCACGATGATTGCCGAAGGGCAGGCGTTTATCACCACGGCCTGGTGGATCTGCACCTTTCCGGGGTTGGCCATTGTGACCCTGGCCATGGGCTTCAGCCTGCTGGCCGATGGTGTGGCGCAAGTGTTGGGGGATCGCTCATGAGCCTGTTGCAGGTGCAAGACCTCAGCGTGATCGCCAACAACGCCGGGCGTGATGTGACCCTGGTCGACCGCGTGTCCTTCGATCTGGCCGAAGGCGAAATCCTCGGTCTGGTGGGCGAAAGCGGCTCGGGCAAGACCATGGCCTGCCGTGGCTTGATGCGCCTGTTGCCGTCGCCCAACCTGCGCGTGCAGGGCGGTGCGGTACGCCTGGCCGGCCAGGACCTGCTGCCACTGGATGACGCTGGCATGCGAGCAGTGCGTGGCGGGCAGTTGGGCATGATCTTCCAGAACCCCAGCAGCCACCTCGACCCCTTGATGCGCATCGGTGATCAGATCGCCGAAGGCATCCGCCTGCATCAGGGCGCGTCGAAAAAAGACGCGCGCCGACAAGCCATCGAGGTGTTGCGCCAGGTGGGCATTCCCGATCCCCAGGCACGGGTCGACAACTATTCCCATGAGTTTTCCGGTGGCATGCGCCAACGCGCGATGATCGCCGTGGCCCTGGGCTGCAACCCGAAAGTACTGATTGCCGACGAGCCGACCACGGCCCTCGATGTGACCGTGCAGGCGCAAATCCTGCGCCTGCTGCTGGACCTGCGTGACCAGCGCGGCCTGTCGATCATCATGATCACCCACGACCTCGGCGTGGTTGCGCAAACCTGTGATTCCATCGCCGTGATGTACGCCGGGCGCCTGTGCGAACACGGCAGCAAGTACGACTTGCTCGCCCATCCGCAACACCCGTACACCGCTGGCCTGATTGATTGCCAGCCGGCCCACAGCAGTGGCCATGCGTTGCTGCGCACCATTCCCGGCCAGCCGCCGTTGCTCGATGCGTTACCCGAAGGCTGCCGCTTCAACCCGCGTTGCCCGCAGGTTGGCGCGTTGTGCACCGAACTGTTGCCCGAAGGCGCGCGCGTGGCGTGTCACTACCCGTTGGGAGCACGCCCATGAGCCTGTTGCAGATCAAGGACCTGGAGGTGCGATTCGCCGCGTCCGGCACGGGTGTGTTCGGCCTGAACAAGCAATGGGTGAGGGCGGTGAACGGTGTGTCGCTGAGCCTGGCCGCCGGTGAAACCCTGGGGTTGGTGGGAGAGTCCGGCAGCGGCAAAAGCACATTGGGGCGGGCGATCCTGCACCTCAATCCGATCAGTGCCGGGCAGGTGCTGTTCGATGGCATCGACATGGCCCATGGCAGTGCCATCGACATCGCCCGCTTGCGCCACGAGACCGCGATGATCTTCCAGGACCCCTACGCCGCGTTGAACCCGCGCCACACCATCGGCGAAACCATCGCCGAGGTGCTGCGGGTGCAGCGCAAAGTCCCGGCTGCGCGTGTCCCCGTTCGCGTCAACGAGCTGCTTGACCTGGTCGGCCTGCGCCCCGAACTGGCCAGTCGCAAACCCGGTTCACTCAGTGGCGGCCAGTGCCAGCGCGTGGGAATCGCCCGGGCGCTGGCGGTGGAGCCACGCCTGATCATCGCGGATGAATGCGTGGCGGCCTTGGATGTATCGATCCAGGGCCAGATCATCAACCTGTTGCTGGAACTGCAACAGCGCATGAACCTGGCGATCCTGTTTATCGCCCACGACCTGGCCATCGTGCGGCGCCTGTGCGACCGCGTCGCGGTGATGTACCTGGGCAAAATCGTCGAGGAAGGTCCGGTGGAAGCGGTCTTCACCTCACCGCGCCATCCGTATACCGCAGCGTTGATCGAGGCGATTCCGGAGATTGATCCGCATCGGCCTTTGCCTGCAGAACCGTTGCCTGGCGAGCCGCCGAGCCCCCTGCATTTGCCTACGGGCTGTGCCTTTCACCCGCGTTGCCGGTATGCCCGGACGATGTGTTCCGTGGTATTGCCGCCTACCCATTTCCTGCACGAGCATCGGTACAGTTGCGTGCTTGAAGAACCGTTGACCCTTCCTGCCCATCATGAACAAGGAGTTATGACATGCAATCGCGCCACTTGAAGTTGCTCGCCGCTGCTACGTTAACCGCGTGGTCCCTCACTGCCGGGCTGGCACAAGCCGCCGGCGTCCTGACCATCGGCTGCCGTGAAGACAGCACCACGTTTGACCCGATCAAAAGCGCGCAGAACCGCGACACCTGGGTCTTCGCCAACGTCTACGACACCCTGGTCCGCGTGAATAACCTGGGCACCAAGATGGAGCCGGGCCTGGCTGAAAGCTGGGAGATTTCCAAGGACGGCCTGACCTACACCTTCAAACTGCGCGATGCGAAGTTCTCCGATGGTTCGGCGATCACCGCCGAGGATGCGGCGTTCAGCCTGTTGCGCATCCGTGATAACAAGGCCTCGCTGTGGGCTGACCCCTTCAACCTGATCAATACGGCCAAGGCGGCAGACGCGAAAACCCTGGTCGTCACGTTGAAGACCCCGGCGGTTGCCTTCCTTTCGCAACTGGCTTCGCCAACGGTCTCGATCCTGTCGGAAAAAGCCATGACCAAGATGGGCGAAGACGCCTACTCGGAAAATCCGGTGACCTCCGGTGCGTTTACCGTGGACGAATGGCGCAAGGGCGACCGGGTCATCCTGAAGAAGAACCCGAACTTCTGGCAGGCCAAGAACGTCAGCCTGGATGGCGTGGAGTGGGTTTCCGTGACCGACGACAACACGCGCATGCGCATGGTGCAGAACAACGAGTTGGACACGGCGATCTTCGTACCGTTTTCCCGGGTTGAAGAACTGAAGAAAGACCAGAACGTGGTGATCCACTCCGACCCGTCCACCCGTGAAGATCACCTGCTGATCAACCACGCCCACGGTCTGCTGGCCAAGCAGGAAGTGCGCGAGGCGCTGGACATGGCGATCGATAAACAGTCGCTGGTGAAAACCGCCACTTACGGTCAAGGCACGGTGGCCTATTCCTACATCCCGAAAGGCTCGTTGTTCCACTACGCCAACAACCTGCAACGTCCGTATGACCCGACCGCCGCCAAGAAGCTGTTGGAAAAGGCTGGTGCGAAGGACTTGAAGCTCAACTATGTGGTCAACGCCGGCAACGAAGCCGACGAGCAGATCGCGGTGATCATCAAGGACCAGTTGGCCAAGGTCGGTGTGACCGCCAACCTGCAGAAAGTCGACCCGACCCAAAGCTGGCAGATGCTGGTGGACGGTGAGTACGATATTTCGGTGATGTACTGGACCAACGACATCCTCGACCCGGACCAGAAGACCACCTTCGTGCTCGGCCACGACACCAACCAGAACTACATGACCCGCTACAAGAACGACAAGGTCAAGGAGCTGGTGGCGGCGGCGCGCATCGAGGCTGACCCGGTCAAGCGTGAGCAGATGTATGTCGAGTTGCAGAAACTGGCGAAACAGGATGTGAACTGGATCGACCTGTACTACAGCCCGTACATCAACATCTCACGCAAGAATGTGAGCAACTTCCTGCAAAACCCGCTGGGGCGCTTCACCCTTGAGGAAGTGGTGAAGAACTAAGAGCCAGAGAACACCGCAATACAAATGTGGGAGGGGGCAATCCCCCTCCCACATTTGGTTCCGGTTGGGTCAGTTGTTACTGGGCGTCAAACGCCTGCCCATTGATGCCGGTACTGTCCGGCCCCATCAGGTACAGGTACACCGGCATGATCTCTTCCGGTGCCGGCCTTTCCATCGGGTTCTCCCCTGGATACGCCTGGGCCCGCATGCTGGTGCGCGTACCGCCCGGGTTGATGCTGTTGGCCCTTACTGCAGCCACGTCTTCGAGCTCATCCGCCAGGGTTTGCATCAAGCCTTCAGTGGCAAATTTCGACACACCATAAGCCCCCCAATACGCCCGGCCCTTGCGCCCAACGCTGCTGGAGGTGAACACCACCGACGCGTCCTGGGACAGCTTGAGCAGCGGCAACAACGTGCTGGTGAGCATGAACATCGCGTTGACGTTGATGTGCATCACCCGCATGAAGTTCTCGCCGGACAACTGCTCGATCGGCGTACGCGGGCCGATGATCGAGGCGTTGTGCAGCAGGCCGTCGAGGTGGCCGAATTCTTTTTCGATCATCGCGGCCAGCTCATCGTATTGATGGGGCAGGGCCGTCTCCAGGTTGAACGGGATCACCACCGGCTGCGGGTGGCCGGCCGCTTCGATTTCGTCATACACCTGGGCCAGGTTGGCTTCGGTCTTGCCCAACAACAGCACGGTCGCGCCATGAGCCGCGTAGGTTTTCGCCGCCGCCGCGCCAATGCCGCGACCGGCGCCGGTCACCAGGATGACCCGGTCTTTGAGCAGTTCTGGACGTGCAGAGTAATCAAACATAAAAAGCCTCGACAGAGTTCAGCGGGTTACAAACACCCATCTTGAGCGCAGTGAAGATCCAAATGTGGGGGGGGGGGCAAGCCCACTCCCACATTGGATACTCCTTAGTCAGTAGATCGAGCGAGCCATCAGCAACTGCACAGCGCGTTATCCAACACCTTGCGCAGTTCCAGCGGGTGGTCCACCACCACATCCGCGCCCCAGTGACGCGGGTTGTCGTCCGGGTGGATATAGCCGTAGGTCACCGCCGCCGTGCGGGTGCCGGCGTCGCGGCCAGACTCGATGTCACGCAGGTCGTCGCCCACGAACAGCACGCTGGCCGGGTCCAGGCCGAGCATCTTGCACGCCAGGATCATCGGCTCCGGGTCCGGCTTGCTGTTTTTCACGTGGTCCGGGCAGATGAGCAGGGCCGAACGCTCGGCCAGGCCCAACTGCTGCATGATCGGCTCGGCGAAGCGCAGTGGCTTGTTGGTGACCACGCCCCAGATCAGCTTGGCCTTCTCGATGTCTTCGAGAAGCTCGGCCATGCCGTCGAACAATTTGCTGTGGACGGCGCAACCCTTCAGGTAACGCTCGAGGAATTCCAGGCGCAGTGCTTCAAAGCCAGGCGTTTCCGGGTCCATCGAGAAGGTCACGGCGACCATCGCCCGTGCACCGCCGGAGATTTCATCGCGGATGTGCTGGGGATTGATCGGTGGCAGGCCACGGTCGGCACGCATGGCCTGGCAGATGGCGATAAAGTCCGGCGCGGTGTCCAGCAGGGTACCGTCCATGTCGAAGAGAACCGCTCGCAACTTCACAGGCTTATTCCTCGCGCAGGGTCTGGATCATGTAGTTGACGTCGACGTCGCTGGCCAGCTTGTAGTGCTTGGTCAGTGGGTTGTAGGTCAGGCCGATGATGTCCTTGACGGTCAGCCCGGCCTGGCGGCTCCACGCGCCCAGTTCGGACGGGCGGATGAATTTCTTGAAGTCATGGGTGCCGCGCGGCAGCAGCTTCATGATGTATTCGGCGCCGATGATCGCGAACAGATAGGCCTTGGGGTTGCGGTTGATGGTGGAGAAGAACACCTGGCCGCCCGGCTTGACCATGCGGAAGCAGGCGCGGATCACCGAGGAGGGGTCTGGCACGTGCTCCAGCATTTCCAGGCAGGTGACCACGTCGAACTGCTCCGGCATTTCTTCGGCCAGGGCCTCGGCGGTGATCTGGCGATATTCCACGCTCACACCGGATTCCAACTGGTGCAGCCGGGCCACGGCCAGCGGCGCTTCGCCCATGTCGATTCCCATCACGGTGGCGCCGCGCTGGGCCATGGCTTCGCTGAGGATGCCGCCGCCGCAACCCACGTCGAGCACCTTTTTGCCGGCCAGGTTGACGCGTTCGTCAATCCAGTTGACCCGCAGCGGGTTGATGTCGTGCAGGGGTTTGAACTCGCTTTCGCGGTCCCACCAGCGGTGGGCCAGGGCTTCAAACTTGGCGATTTCGGCGTGGTCGACGTTGCTCATGGTGAATCCTCTAAATCTGATAAATCGGTTTGTCGGTGCCGAACACGCAGGCTCAGCACCTTCGTTATTCGCTGTGCCCGCTGATGCGTTGGCCCCAGGCAATGGCCGTAGCGGTCAACTGTTGTTCGTCCATGCGGGTGAGTTGCCGGTCGTCGAGCAACTGCTTGCCGGCGACCCAAAGGTGTTTCACGCAATCGCGTCCGGTGGCATATATAAGCTGTGAGACCGGATCGTAGATCGGTTGTTGCGCCAGCCCGGTCAGATCGAAAGCGACCATATCCGCCGCCTTGCCCACTTCCAGGGAGCCGATTTCGCTTTCCAGGCCCATGGCGCGCGCACCGTTGAGCGTAGCCATGCGCAGCGCACGGTGCGCGTCCAGGGCGGTGGCCGAACCGGCGACGGCCTTGGCCAGCATCGCTGCGGTACGGGTTTCGCCCAGCAGGTCCAGGTCGTTGTTGCTGGCGGCGCCGTCGGTGCCAATGGCCACATTCACCCCAGCCTGCCACAGGCGCTCCACCGGGCAAAAGCCGCTGGCCAGTTTCAGGTTGGATTCCGGGCAATGGATGACACTGGTGTTGCTTTCTACCAGCAAAGCCAGGTCGTCCTCGCTGATTTGGGTCATATGAACGGCCTGGAAGCGCGGGCCCAGCAGTCCGAGGCGACCCAGACGTGCCAATGGCCGTTCACCGGTCTGTTCGACGGCCTGTTGTACCTCGAAGGCGGTTTCGTGCACATGCATATGGATCGCGGCGTCCAGCTCTTCGGCGATTACCCGGATTTTTTCCAGGTTGGCATCGCACACGGTGTAGGGCGCGTGGGGGCCGAAGGTGATCTTGATGCGCGGGTGGTGCTTGAGGTCGCCGAACAGCTCGATACCCTGGCGGATAGCCTCATCAGCGGTGCTGGCGCCGGGAATCGGGAAGTCGAGGATCGGAATCGCGATCTGCGCACGCATGCCGCTGTTGTGTACGCAATCGCTGGCGACCTTGGGGTAGAAATACATGTCCGAGAAGCAGGTAATGCCGCCCTTGAGCTGCTCGGCAATGGCCAGGTCGGTGCCGTCACGTACGAAGGCCTCGTCGACCCACTTGGCTTCGGCGGGCCAGATGTGTTTTTCCAGCCAGGTCATCAAGGGCAGATCATCAGCCAGGCCGCGAAACAGACTCATCGCCGCATGCCCGTGGGCGTTGATCAGGCCGGGACTGAGCAGCATGCCCGGCAGTTCGCGTACTTCAGTGGCGCAAAGCTTCAGCGCCGCAGCCCGTGGCCCGATAAAGGCAATCCGCCCATCGCGGATGCCCACGCCATGGTCCTTGAGCACCACGCCAGCAGGTTCGACAGGTACCAGCCAGGTTGGCAATAGCAGTAAGTCGAGCGGGGCGGCAGTGGAGGTCATCGCAGGCTTCTTCCTGGGCAGCTATAAAAGAAGCGCGAAGTATACCCGAGCGTCCTGGCTGGCGGATCGCTATAATCGGCGGCTTTTGTTGATGAGTACGGGGTGAGGGATGCGCGATCGACTGTTGGCAGCGGAGAAAGTGAAGGCCATCGATTGGCGTGATGGCACGCTGCACCTGCTCGATCAACGTGCCTTGCCGTCCCAGGAAAACTGGGTGGCCTGTTCCACGGTGGATGAAGTGGCAGCGGCCATTCGCGCCATGGTGGTGCGTGGCGCGCCGGCCATCGGCATCAGCGCGGCCTATGGCCTGGTGCTCGCCGCTCGCGAACGTATCGCCGAGGGCGGTGACTGGCAGGCCGCATGGGAAGAGGATTACGCGCTACTGGCCGATACCCGTCCGACCGCCTCGAACCTGTTCTGGGCGCTCAAGCGCATGCGCGATCGCCTGGACCGCGTCAAGAAGCACGCCGATCCGCTGGCGGTGCTGGAGGCCGAAGCGATTGCGATCCATGAAAGCGACCGGGAAGCCAACCTCGTCATGGCCCAGTTGGGTGTTGAGCGGATTCGCAAGCATCAGGGCAACGCCCAGGCGATTTTGACCCATGGCAACGCCGGCGCCTTGGCGACGGGCGGTGTCGGTACGGCCCTCGGGGTGATTCGTGCCGCCTTCCTGGAAGGCTTGGTCGAGCACGTCTACGCCAATGAAACCCGTCCGTGGCTGCAAGGCTCGCGGCTGACCGCCTGGGAGCTGGCGGGCGAGGGTATCCCGGTCACAGTGAATGCCGACTCGGCGGGCGCACATATCCTCAAGACCAAGGGCATCACCTGGGTGATCGTCGGCGCTGATTGCATTGCCGCCAATGGCGATGTGATCGGCAAGATCGGCACCTATCAATTGGCGGTGTGCGCCATGCACCACGGCGTGCGTTTCATGGTGGTGGCGTCGAGTTCGACCCTGGACCTGATGATGGCCACTGGCGACGATGTCGCCTTAGAAGAGCGTGACGCCGACGAGTTGCTGGAAGTCTCCGGCCAACGCTTTGCCGCCGATGTGAGTGCGTTCAACCCTGTGTTCGATGTGACCCCGGCCGACCTGATCGATGTGATCGTGACTGAGAAGGGCGTGGTTGAACGGCCGGATACGGCTAAATTGGCCAAGTTGATGTGCCGTAAGCGGCTGCATTGAGGGCTGTGGTAGGTGTGAAATGGCTATCGGGGCAAGCTCCCTCACACACTTGAATGGTGAGCAACGTCAAACTGTGGGAGGGGCTTGCCCCCGATTGGCCCTTAAAGTCAATAAAACCCTCAGATCCACCCTCAAAAAAAAGCACCACCCCATCTCTGAGCCCCTCTCGTCGCCCTCAAGCCTGTCATCCGTCAAATTACTAGTCTCCATGCGCATCAGGGGGATAGGTGCGTGGCGGCGATTGTGATAACATCCGGCGGTTTCCAGGGCCGCCCCCAGGGGGTGCCCATAACGTGCAGATCCGTGTCATAACTCGTTGATTTGTCGTAAGTCGTTGTCAGGCACTGTGCCGGCAGCGGCGAGCTTCGTTCGTCCCATATGGATACGACGAGGTTTCACCCGAAAAAGGAATCAGGCTTCTCATGGGCGAACTGGCCAAAGAAATCCTCCCGGTCAATATCGAAGACGAGCTGAAACAGTCCTACCTCGACTACGCGATGAGCGTAATTGTCGGTCGGGCACTGCCTGATGCGCGCGACGGCTTGAAGCCCGTGCACCGGCGTGTGCTGTTCGCAATGAGCGAGCTGGGTAACGACTGGAACAAGCCGTACAAGAAATCTGCCCGTGTTGTCGGTGACGTGATCGGTAAGTATCACCCTCACGGCGACACTGCGGTGTACGACACCATCGTTCGGATGGCCCAGCCGTTTTCCCTGCGCTACCTGTTGGTAGACGGCCAGGGCAACTTCGGTTCGGTCGACGGCGACAACGCCGCGGCCATGCGATACACCGAAGTGCGCATGACCAAGCTGGCGCACGAGCTGCTGGCTGACCTGCACAAAGAAACCGTGGACTGGGTGCCGAACTACGACGGCACCGAAATGATCCCGGCTGTCATGCCTACCCGGATCCCCAACCTGCTGGTCAACGGTTCCAGCGGTATCGCCGTGGGCATGGCCACCAACATCCCGCCACACAACCTCGGTGAAGTCATCGACGGTTGCCTGGCGCTTATCGACAATCCTGAGCTGACCGTCGATGAGCTGATGCAATACATCCCCGGTCCGGACTTCCCGACCGCCGCGATCATCAACGGTCGCGCCGGCATCATCGAAGCCTACCGCACCGGTCGCGGCCGCATTTACATGCGCGCCCGCTCGATGATCGAAGACATCGACAAGGTCGGTGGCCGCCAGCAGATCGTCATCACCGAACTCCCTTACCAGTTGAACAAGGCGCGTCTGATCGAGAAGATCGCCGAGCTGGTTAAAGAGAAGAAGCTCGAAGGCATCACCGAACTGCGCGACGAGTCCGACAAAGACGGTATGCGCGTGGTGATCGAGCTGCGTCGTGGCGAAGTGCCTGAGGTGATCCTCAACAACCTCTACGCCCAGACCCAGCTGCAAAGCGTGTTTGGTATCAACGTGGTTGCACTGATCGACGGCCGTCCGCGCATCCTGAACCTCAAGGATCTGCTGGAAGCCTTCGTACGTCACCGTCGCGAAGTCGTTACCCGCCGTACCGTGTTCGAATTGCGTAAGGCCCGCGAGCGCGGTCACATCCTGGAAGGCCAGGCTGTGGCACTGTCGAACATCGACCCGGTCATCGCCCTGATCAAGGCTTCGCCGACGCCGTCGGAAGCCAAGGAAGCGCTGATCAAGATGCCATGGGAATCCAGCGCCGTCGTGGCGATGGTTGAACGTGCCGGCGCCGACTCGTGCCGCCCGGAGACACTGGACCCGCAATACGGTCTGCGTGACGGCAAGTACTTCCTGTCGCCGGAACAGGCCCAGGCTATCCTGGAACTGCGCCTGCACCGCCTGACCGGCCTGGAGCACGAGAAGCTGCTGGCCGAGTACCAGGAGATCCTCAACCAGATCGGCGAGCTGATCCGCATCCTCAACAGCGCCGTGCGCCTGATGGAAGTGATCCGCGAAGAGCTGGAAGTGATCCGCGCCGAATACGGCGACGTGCGCCGTACCGAAATCCTCGATGCCCGCCTCGACCTGACCCTGGGTGACATGATCCCGGAAGAAGAGCGCGTGGTGACCATCTCCCACGGTGGTTATGCCAAGACCCAGCCATTGGCTGCTTACCAGGCCCAGCGTCGTGGCGGTAAAGGTAAATCGGCTACCGGCGTGAAGGATGAGGACTACATCGCTCACCTGCTGGTCGCCAACAGCCACACCACGCTGTTGCTGTTCTCCAGCAAGGGCAAGGTTTACTGGCTCAAGACCTACGAAATCCCGGAAGCCTCCCGTGCTGCCCGTGGTCGTCCGTTGGTCAACCTGCTGCCGCTGGACAGTGATGAATACATCACCACCATGCTGCCAGTCGATGAATACACCGAAGGTCACTTCATCTTCATGGCCACCGCCAAAGGCACCGTGAAGAAGACCCCGCTGGAATCCTTCAGCCGCCAACGCAGCGTGGGCCTGATCGCCCTGGAGCTGGACGAAGGCGACGTACTGATCAGCGCAGCCATTACCGATGGCGAGCGTGAAGTCATGCTGTTCTCCGACGGTGGCAAAGTGACACGCTTCAAGGAATCCGACGTTCGCGCCATGGGCCGTACCGCCCGCGGTGTGCGCGGCATGCGCCTGCCGGAAGGGCAGAAGCTGATTTCGATGCTGATCCCCGAAGAAGGCAGCCAGATCCTCACCGCTTCCGAGCGTGGCTATGGCAAGCGTACCGCCATCAGCGAGTTCCCGGAGTACAAGCGTGGCGGCCAAGGCGTTATCGCCATGGTCAGCAACGATCGCAATGGCCGTCTGGTCGGCGCGGTCCAGGTGCTCGATGGCGAGGAAATCATGCTGATTTCCGACCAGGGCACCCTGGTACGTACCCGTGTGGCTGAAGTGTCGAGCCTGGGCCGTAACACCCAGGGTGTGACCTTGATCAAGCTGGCCAAGGACGAAAAACTGGTCGGCCTGGAGCGTGTCCAGGAGCCGTCGGAAGTCGAAGGCGAAGAGCTGGAAGGTGAGGAGTTTGAAGGCGAGGTGATCGCAACAGGCGATGACAACGTCGACGAGCCAACCCTCGATGCTGCCGCAGACGAAGAAGAACCGCAGGAATAAGCGGACACACAGGGGGCGGATGAAGATTCGCCCCCTTGTTGTTTGTCCCCTTTGAAAGTATTGAAACCCGATTTATTGCACCACCCCACCAGATCAGAGTGAGATTGGATGTGAGCAAGAGAGCCTATAACTTCTGTGCCGGTCCCGCGGCGCTTCCTGAAGCAGTCCTGCAGCGTGCGCAGGGTGAACTCCTCGACTGGCATGGAAAAGGCCTCTCCGTGATGGAAATGAGCCATCGCAGCGATGAGTTCGTGTCCATTGCCACCAAGGCCGAGCAGGATCTGCGCGACTTGCTCGATATTCCATCCAATTACAAAGTGCTGTTCCTGCAGGGCGGTGCGAGCCAGCAGTTCGCCCAGATCCCGCTGAACCTGCTGCCGGAAGACGGCACTGCCGACTACATCGACACCGGTATCTGGGGGCAGAAGGCTATTGAAGAGGCCTCGCGCTACGGTCACGTCAACGTGGCCGGCACCGCCAAGCCCTACGACTACTTCGCCATTCCAGGTCAGAACGAATGGAAGCTGTCGAAGGATGCGGCCTACGTGCACTACGTCGCGAACGAAACCATCGGCGGCCTGGAATTCGACTGGGTGCCGGAAGTCGGCGATGTTCCGCTGGTGTGCGACATGTCCTCGGACATTCTCTCGCGGCCTATCGATGTATCACGCTACGGCATGATCTACGCCGGGGCGCAGAAGAACATCGGCCCGAGCGGCATCCTGGTCAACATCGTCCGTGAAGACCTGCTGGGTCGCGCGCGCTCGCTGTGCCCGACCATGCTCAACTACAAGGTCGCGGCCGACAACGGCTCGATGTACAACACCCCGCCGGCCTTCGCCTGGTACCTCTCGGGCCTGGTGTTCGAGTGGCTGAAAGAGCAGGGCGGTGTGGCTGCCATGGGCAAGCTCAACGAAGAGAAGAAGCGCACCCTGTACGACTTCATCGACGCCAGCGGCCTGTACAGCAACCCGATCAACCTGACCGACCGCTCGTGGATGAACGTGCCGTTCCGTCTGGCTGACGACCGCCTGGACAAGCCATTCCTCGCCGGTGCCGACGCGCGCGGCCTGTTGAACCTCAAGGGCCACCGTTCGGTGGGTGGCATGCGCGCCTCCATCTACAACGCTGTCGACATCCACGCGATCAACGCGCTGGTTGCCTACATGGCAGAGTTCGAAAAGGAACACGGCTAATGTCTGAACAAGAACTCAAGGCCCTGCGTGTACGCATTGATAGCCTGGACGAGAAAGTCCTGGAGCTGATCAGTGAGCGTGCGCGCTGCGCCCAGGAAGTGGCCCGGGTGAAGATGGCGTCCCTGGCGGAAGGCGAAGTGCCGGTGTTCTACCGGCCGGAGCGTGAAGCCCAGGTGCTCAAGCGCGTGATGGAGCGCAACAAGGGCCCATTGGGCAACGAAGAGATGGCGCGGTTGTTCCGTGAAATCATGTCGTCGTGCCTGGCGCTGGAGCAGCCGCTGAAAGTGGCGTATCTCGGCCCGGAAGGCACCTTCACCCAGGCGGCGGCCATGAAGCACTTTGGCCACGCGGTGATCAGCAAGCCAATGGCGGCCATCGACGAGGTGTTTCGTGAGGTGGCGGCCGGCGCGGTGAATTTTGGCGTGGTGCCGGTGGAAAACTCCACCGAAGGCGCGGTCAACCACACGCTGGACAGCTTCCTTGAGCACGACATGGTGATCTGCGGCGAAGTCGAGCTGCGCATCCACCATCACCTGCTGGTGGGCGAGAGTACCAAGACCGATAGCATCAGCCGCATCTATTCCCATGCCCAGTCCCTGGCCCAGTGCCGCAAGTGGCTGGACGCCCATTACCCGAATGTCGAGCGCGTGGCGGTGTCCAGCAACGCCGAAGCGGCCAAGCGGGTCAAGGGTGAGTGGAATTCGGCGGCGATCGCCGGTGATATGGCCGCTGGCCTGTATGGTCTGACGCGCCTGGCCGAGAAAATCGAGGATCGCCCGGACAACTCCACGCGTTTCCTGATGATCGGCAGCCAGGAAGTGCCGCCGACCGGCGACGACAAGACTTCGATCATCGTCTCCATGAGTAACAAGCCCGGCGCACTGCATGAGCTGCTGGTGCCGTTCCACGACAACGGGATTGACCTGACGCGCATCGAGACTCGTCCTTCGCGCAGCGGTAAATGGACCTACGTGTTCTTTATCGACTTCATCGGCCACCACCGCGATCCGCTGGTCAAAGGCGTGCTGGAGAAGATCAGTCAGGAAGCCGTGGCACTCAAGGTGCTGGGCTCTTACCCGAAAGCGGTTTTGTGAGGCTTTAACATGAGTGGCAACTTCCTCGCCCTGGCTCAGCCGGGCGTGCAACAACTGTCGCCTTACGTTCCGGGTAAGCCTGTGGACGAGCTGGCGCGTGAGTTGAACCTGGATCCTTCCAAGATCGTCAAGCTGGCGAGTAACGAGAATCCATTGGGTCCAAGCCCCAAGGTATTGGCGGAGATTCGTGAAGAGTTGGCCGAGCTGACCCGTTACCCGGACGGCAATGGCTTCGCCCTCAAGTCCCTGCTTGCAGAAACATGCCGGGTCGAGCTGAACCAGGTCACCCTGGGCAACGGCTCCAACGACATCCTCGAACTGGTCGGCCGTGCCTACCTGGCGCCGGGCCTGAACGCCGTGTTCAGCGAGCACGCGTTTGCGGTCTACCCGATCGTCACCCAGGCAGTCGGTGCCGACGCCCGCGTGATTCCCGCCAAGGACTGGGGCCACGACCTGCCGGCCATGCTGGCCGCCATTGATGCCCAGACCCGCGTTGTGTTTATCGCCAACCCGAACAACCCGACCGGCACCTGGTTCGATGCGCAAGCGCTCAACGACTTCCTGCAAGACGTGCCTGAGCATGTACTGGTGGTGTTGGACGAAGCCTATATCGAGTACGCCGAAGGCAGCGACCTGCCGGACGGCCTGGATTTCCTGGCGGCCTACCCGAACCTGCTGGTGTCGCGCACTTTCTCCAAGGCCTATGGCCTGGCGTCGCTGCGGGTGGGCTATGGCCTGTCGACTGCGGTGGTTGCCGATGTACTGAACCGCGTGCGCCAGCCGTTCAACGTTAACAGTCTCGCCTTGGCGGCGGCCTGTGCGGCGGTGAAGGATGCCGAGTACCTTGAGGAAAGTCGTCGCATCAACGCAAACGGCATGCTGCAGTTGCAGGATGGTTTCCGTGAGTTGGGCCTGGGCTGGATTCCATCCAAGGGCAACTTCATCTGTGTCGACCTCGGCCAAGTGGCTGCTCCTGTGTTCCAGGGGCTGTTGCGCGAGGGCGTGATCGTGCGGCCGGTGGCCAACTACGGCATGCCGAACCACCTGCGGATCACCATCGGCTTGCCGGCTGAAAACAGTCGCTTCCTGGAGGCGCTGGCCAAGGTTCTGGCTCGTGGTTGATGTCACTGCATTGCAACCTGCTGTGCCTATGATCGGTCGCCTGGTGGTGGTGGGTTTGGGCTTGATCGGTGGCTCCTTCGCCAAGGGCCTGCGCGAAAGCGGGCTATGCGGCGAAGTGGTCGGCGTGGACCTGGACCCGCAATCGCGCAAGCTGGCGGTGGAGTTGGGTGTGGTGGATCGCTGTGAGGCGGACCTGGCGCTGGCATGTCAGGGGGCTGACGTCATTCAGCTCGCGGTGCCGATCCTGGCCATGGAGAAACTGCTGGCGGTATTGGCCGGCATGGACCTGGGGCAAGCGATCCTGACGGATGTCGGCAGTGCCAAGGGCAATGTGGTGCGTGCGGCGCAACTGGCTTTTGGCGGTATGCCTGCGCGCTTCGTGCCCGGCCATCCGATTGCCGGTTCCGAGCAGAGCGGGGTGGAGGCGTCCAATGCGCAGTTGTTCCGCCGCCATAAAGTGATCCTGACGCCGCTGGAGCAAACCGATCCAGCCGCGCTGGCCGTGGTGGATCGTCTCTGGCGTGAGCTGGGGGCGGACGTGGAGCATATGCAGGTCGAGCGCCACGACGAAGTGCTGGCGGCGACCAGCCATTTGCCGCATTTGTTGGCATTCGGCCTGGTGGACTCCTTGGCCAAGCGCAACGAAAACCTTGAGATTTTCCGTTACGCCGCCGGTGGCTTCCGCGATTTCACGCGGATTGCCGGCAGCGATCCGGTGATGTGGCACGACATCTTTCTCGCCAATCGCGAAGCGGTGTTGCGCACCCTGGACACCTTCCGCAGTGATCTCGACGCCTTGCGCGACGCAGTCGATGCCGGGGACGGCCATCAACTATTGGGCGTGTTCACCCGTGCGCGGGTGGCGCGTGAGCATTTCAGCAAGATCCTGGCTCGCCGGGCCTATATGGAAACCGCTGTGAACGCCGATGACCTGACCTTCCTCGCCAACCCGGGCGGCCGCTTGAGCGGCCGTATCCGGGTGCCGGGTGACAAGTCGATCTCCCATCGGTCGATCATGCTGGGCTCGTTGGCTGACGGTGTGACCGAGGTCGAAGGTTTCCTGGAGGGCGAAGATGCCCTGGCAACCTTGCAGGCGTTTCGTGACATGGGCGTGGTGATTGAGGGGCCGCACCATGGGCGCGTGACCATTCATGGTGTGGGCTTGCACGGCTTGAAGCCGGCGCCGGGGCCTATCTACCTGGGTAATTCCGGTACATCCATGCGCCTGCTGTCCGGTTTGTTGGCGGCGCAACGTTTTGACAGTGTGTTGACCGGCGATGCTTCCCTGTCCAAGCGCCCGATGAATCGCGTGGCCAAGCCATTGCGGGAAATGGGGGCGGTGATCGAAACCGGGCCGCAAGGGTGTCCGCCGCTGACCATCCGTGGTGGCCAGACGCTGAAAGGCCTGGCTTATACGCTGCCGATGGCCAGTGCCCAGGTCAAATCCTGTCTGTTGCTGGCGGGGCTGTATGCCGAAGGTAAAACCGCAGTGACCGAGCCTGCGCCGACCCGCGACCATACCGAGCGTATGTTGCGCGGTTTTGGTTATCCGGTTGTGGTGGCGGGTGCTACCGCGTCGGTGGAATCGGGCCATGTGCTGACGGCTACCCATATTGAAGTGCCGGGGGACATCTCATCTTCGGCATTCTTCCTGGTGGCTGCTTCGATTGCCGAGGGGTCCGAGCTGTTGCTGGAGCATGTCGGCATAAACCCTACTCGTACCGGGGTGGTCGATATCCTGCGGCTGATGGGCGCCGATATCACTCTGGAAAACCAGCGCGTAGTCGGTGGCGAGCCTGTCGCTGACCTGCGTGTGCGTGCTGCTGCGCTCAAGGGTATCGAGATTCCAGAAGCGCTGGTGCCCTTGGCCATCGATGAGTTTCCGGTGTTGTTCGTCGCAGCGGCCTGCGCTGAAGGCCGAACTATTTTGCGTGGCGCTGAGGAGTTGCGCGTCAAGGAGTCTGACCGTATTCAGGTCATGGCCGACGGTCTGCTGGCGTTGGGAGTGAAGTGTGAACCGACCCCCGATGGGATTATCATTGACGGTGGCCTGATGGGCGGTGGTGAAGTCCATGCCCATGGTGATCACCGGATTGCCATGGCGTTCAGTGTGGCTTCCCTGCGGGCAGCTGCGCCGATTCGTATCCATGACTGCGCCAATGTTGCTACGTCTTTTCCGAACTTTCTTACACTGTGTGCCCAAGTCGGCATGCGTGTTGCCCAAGAGGCTCAATTGTGAATATCAAATCACCGGTGATTACCATCGACGGGCCAAGCGGCTCGGGCAAAGGCACTATCGCCGGCATCCTGGCCAAGCGCCTGGGCTGGTGCCTGCTGGATTCTGGCGCGTTGTATCGTCTGCTGGCTTTTGCTGCGCGTAACCACGGCGTCGACCTGACCAACGAAGAGTCCCTGAAGCTGCTGGCCGCGCACCTCGATGTGCAGTTCGTCGGCGCGACGGAAGGTCATCCCCAGCGCATCATCCTGGAAGGGGATGATGTGACCGACGATTTACGTAATGAGCAGGTCGGCTCCTGGGCCTCGCAGGTTGCCGCGCTGCCGGCTGTGCGGGATGCGTTGCTGCAGCGTCAGCGCGCCTTCCAGGAGCCACCGGGCCTGGTGGCCGATGGCCGAGATATGGGCACGGTCGTGTTTCCTGAGGCGCCGTTGAAGATTTTCCTGACCGCCAGCGCCGAGGAACGGGCTCGCCGCCGTTACTTGCAGTTGAAGGGCAAAGTCGATGGTGTTAGTCTGTCGAGTCTGCTAGATGAGATCCGTGCACGCGATGAGCGTGATACCCAGCGCGCAGTAGCCCCGCTCAAGCCGGCGGCTGATGCCATACAGCTGGATTCCACGGAGTTGTCCATCGAGCAGGTGCTGGAACGCATCTTGAGTGAAATCGCCATTCGCGATATCGCCGGGTGATCAAGAAGGCCGCAGGGGACCAGTCATAGTCCTGCGGTGGCTTCTTTTAACTGAAACTGACCCACACCGTCTGGGGTGTGGAGATGGGCGTATTCTTCGCCCTTATCAACAGGAATTAAAATGAGCGAAAGCTTTGCGGAACTCTTTGAAGAAAGCCTAAAAACCCTGAACCTTCAGGCAGGCTCCATCATCACCGGTGTTATCGTTGATATCGATTACCAAGCTCGCTGGGTAACCGTTCACGCTGGTCTGAAGTCTGAAGCTCTGATCCCGCTGGAACAGTTCTACAACGATGCTGGCGATCTGACAATCAATGTCGGTGACGAAGTTCACGTTGCTCTGGACTCGGTTGAAGACGGTTTCGGTGAAACCAAGCTGTCCCGTGAAAAAGCCAAGCGCGCTGAATGCTGGATTGTTCTCGAAGCAGCCTTCGCAGCTGAAGAAGTGGTCAAGGGCGTTATCAACGGTAAGGTTAAAGGCGGCTTCACTGTCGACGTTAACGGCATCCGTGCGTTCCTGCCAGGTTCTTTGGTCGACGTTCGTCCTGTGCGCGACACCACGCACCTGGAAGGCAAAGAACTCGAATTCAAGGTCATCAAGCTCGACCAGAAGCGCAACAACGTTGTCGTTTCCCGTCGCAGCGTCCTGGAAGCAGAGAACTCCGCCGAGCGTGAAGCTCTGCTGGAATCCCTGCAGGAAGGCCAACAAGTCAAAGGTATCGTCAAGAACCTCACCGATTACGGCGCATTCGTCGATCTGGGTGGCGTCGATGGCCTGCTGCACATTACCGACATGGCTTGGAAGCGTATCAAGCATCCTTCCGAAATCGTCAATGTTGGCGACGAGATCGATGTCAAGGTTCTGAAATACGATCGCGAGCGCAACCGTGTTTCCCTGGGTCTGAAGCAACTGGGTGAAGATCCATGGGTTGCTATCAAAGCCCGTTACCCAGAAAGCACTCGCGTAACCGCGCGTGTTACCAACCTGACCGACTACGGCTGCTTCGCAGAGCTGGAAGAAGGCGTGGAAGGCCTGGTACACGTTTCCGAAATGGACTGGACCAACAAGAACATCCACCCTTCGAAAGTCGTACAAGTCGGCGACGAAGTGGAAGTTATGGTTCTGGACATCGACGAAGAGCGTCGTCGTATCTCTCTGGGCATCAAGCAGTGCAAATCTAACCCATGGGAAGATTTCTCTGGCCAGTTCAACAAGGGCGATAAAATCTCCGGCACCATCAAGTCGATCACCGATTTCGGTATCTTCATTGGTCTGGACGGCGGCATCGACGGCCTGGTTCACCTATCCGACATCTCCTGGAACGAAGTTGGCGAAGAAGCTGTTCGTCGTTTCAAGAAGGGCGACGAGCTGGACACCGTTATCCTGTCGGTTGACCCAGAGCGCGAGCGTATCTCCCTGGGTATCAAGCAACTGGAAAGCGATCCGTTCTCCGAGTACGTTCAAGAGAACGACAAAGGCGCCATCGTTAAAGGCACTGTGAAAGAAGTTGACGCCAAAGGCGCCATCATCGTTCTGGCCGACGATATCGAAGCGACTCTGAAAGCCTCCGAAATCAGCCGTGACCGCGTTGAAGACGCGCGCAACGTTCTGAAAGAAGGCCAGGAAGTAGAAGCCAAGATCATCAGCGTTGATCGCAAGAGCCGCGTGATCCAACTCTCCATCAAGTCGAAAGATGAAGTGGAAGAGAAAGAAGCAATCCAGAGCCTGAAATCGGCTCCGGAAGCTGCAACAGGCGAGACCACCATGGCCTCCCTGCTGCGCGAAGCAATGGCTAAGCAGAACTAAGTTCTGTAAGGCTGTAAAAAAAGGGCGACTTCGGTCGCCCTTTTTTATGCCTGAAATTCGTTGAATCCACGCGCAAGAACCAAGGGTTATGGCTTGGTGTCAGAGCTGACTATAGTGTTGATAAGAGCCATCCCGTGTTATTAAGGATTTCAATGAAAAGGCTTATCGTAGTGCTCGCAGTGGTATTGCTTGCAGGCTGTGCCGCTACCAGCGCCAAAACTCACGTCAAGCGCGGTGTCAGCGGCATTGAGGTTGACTGCTCGGGGCTTGGCGGCAATTGGGAGAAGTGCGAGAAGCGCGCCGCCCGCGAGTGCAAGATGCGGGGCTATAAGGTCATCACCAGGTCCAGCGACGCCAAAGACGAAGAGGGTGATTACTTGTTCGGTTGGAACCCTGCTGGAGCAGTCACTCGTACCATGCTTGTGATCTGCAATTGAGTGTGTTGATCGCTCATAGCGGTGGTTATTCAAACGGCAGATAAGTTGATGTGTGGGCTGTTCAAATTCATCAAGTCATGCTAAAACCTTCGAAGCGCTTTTCCTAGCTGCTTGAAAAAGAAGGGAAAAATATGACGAAGTCGGAGTTGATCGAACGAATTGTCACCCATCAAGGGCTGCTTTCATCCAAGGATGTAGAGCTGGCTATCAAGACCATGCTTGAGCAGATGTCCCAGTGCCTGGCGACCGGCGATCGGATTGAAATTCGCGGGTTTGGGAGTTTTTCGCTGCACTACCGTGCTCCACGGGTAGGACGTAATCCTAAGACTGGGCAGTCAGTCAGCCTGGACGGTAAGTTTGTCCCTCATTTCAAGCCGGGCAAGGAGTTGCGGGATCGGGTGAATGAGGATGAGGAAGATGAAGGTAGTCTGTGATCGTAGTTTGGAGGATTAGATGAGTAAAATCAGGCAATTTGTTGAAATCGCGCTGCTCATTTTGGTTGTCGCCGTCGTGATTGTATTCACTCTTGAAAATGATCAGCGTGTAAGTCTTGTTTTCTTTACTTGGTCGACGCCTCAAGCTCCAGTTGCAGTCTATGTTGTCTTGGCTCTGTTGATAGGTTGCTGTCTCGGTCCTGTTATCAGCTCGTTAACACGTCTGCGTTCAAGGCGTGCAGCGAAAGCGCGCATTCAGAGCTAACACGCTGGTGTTGGGGGCTTCAGCTATTGGTCTTTGAAAGTTGGATTTTATTTGGCTGGATTGGTCTTTTTGTATGCTCAGTGAATGTGCTCTTTTTTGCCGGTAGGGTTTTAGGTTTTTCTTATTTGAGTGTTGACCCGTGAGTGCAACGCTTTTCGGGTTATGGCAGTTTGGATTTCTAATTCAATGGTTTCGCGTTAAGTGACGTTGTGCGTTGGCGAAATTGTTTGTGGAATATTTGTCTCTGTGCCGCATCAATGAGTCGTGGGGGCGGAACTGCTAAGAGGTCAGGCGCAGTAATGGGTTTGTAGTCTCTTGAAAGCCTGTCTGCGTCCTCCTGTCGTGTGTCGAGTCGTCAGCCCTGTTGGAAATTTTGCCCTGGTCTATACTGGAAGGCGCTTTGCCGCTGCGACATTTCGTAGCGGAAGGCAGGGGTTGCATGAGCTTTTTGTGAGAAAAATCATAGGCTTTTTAGAGGTGGGCACGGTTGGGAAGCGTCAATACGTTGCCTGGATTTGCTCGCTGTAACGCCATGATTACAAGTATTTCTCTCCGATGCTGTTGTGGAATCATCAATTTGGCTACAGCTATGCAGGGAGAATAACGGCATAATGTGCCCTTTGATACATTGCCCAAGGCGTATGCGCTTACGCTGTCTCGCAGGTGGGTCAATCCCAATTGGCGGCGTTTGGAGTGGGGCGTATGAAAAAGAGAGCCTCAGCATCGGGTTGTGATTCCCGGGATAGTTGATGTGTTGATCGTTCCAGAATTAGCTAATGGAGTTTTACCTGATGTCAGGCATCAAGCAGTCAAGTGTTGACAGATTTAAGAACAAAGAAGCCCTAATTGGTATTGTCGGATTGGGGTATGTCGGTCTGCCCCTGATGTTGCGTTATAATGCCATTGGCTTTCGTGTATTGGGCATCGACATTGATGAAGCTAAAGTCTCTCGGTTGAATGCTGGTCAAAGTTATATCGAACATATTCCTGCTGAAAAAGTTCAGAGCGCCCGTCAAAGCGGTTTTGAGGCTACCACCGCATTTGAGCGCGTGAGCGAATGTGATGCCTTGATACTGTGTGTTCCAACTCCCCTGAACAAGTACCGTGAGCCGGACATGAGCTTCGTGATTAATACCACGGAAGCCATTAAGCCTTACTTGCGCGAAGGTCAGGTTGTTTCGCTTGAAAGCACCACCTATCCGGGGACGACTGAAGAAGAGTTGCTTCCGCGTGTTGAGGGTGGTGGTTTGAAGGTGGGTGAGAATATCTTCCTGGTTTACTCGCCAGAACGGGAAGATCCGGGTAATCCAAACTTTGAAACCCGTACTATTCCGAAAGTAATCGGTGGGCATACTCCTGCATGCCTTGAAGTCGGCATCGCCCTGTACGAGCAGGCAATTGACCAAGTGGTGCCGGTGAGTTCTACCAAGGCCGCTGAAATGACCAAGCTGCTGGAAAATATCCACCGCGCGGTGAATATCGGCCTGGTCAACGAAATGAAAGTTGTCGCTGATCGGATGGGCATTGATATTTTCGAAGTGGTCGACGCAGCAGCAACCAAGCCTTTCGGCTTCACGCCTTACTACCCTGGTCCAGGTCTCGGTGGGCACTGCATCCCCATCGATCCGTTCTACCTGACCTGGAAGGCCCGCGAGTATGGCCTGCACACGCGTTTCATCGAGCTCTCCGGCGAAGTCAACCAAGCCATGCCCGAGTACGTAGTCAGTAAGCTGATGGACGGCCTCAATAACAACAGCAAGCCGTTGAAAGGCAGCAAAGTGTTGGTGCTTGGTATCGCGTACAAGAAAAACGTGGACGATATGCGTGAGTCCCCCTCCGTGGAAATCATGGAGTTGCTGGAAGCCAAGGGTTGTATCGTGGCTTACAGTGACCCGCACGTTCCGGTGTTCCCGAAGATGCGCGAGCACCACTTCGACTTGTCCAGCGAGGCGCTGACCGCAGAAAACATTGCGGGCTTCGACGCCATTGTCCTGGCGACTGATCACGACAAATTCGATTATGAGCTGATTCGCCAGCACGCACGATTGGTGATCGATAGTCGCGGCAAGTACCGCACCCCTGAAGCCCATATCATCAAAGCCTGATTGCTGGAGTGTTCCCTTTGAAACGTTTCGCCCTTATCGGCGCTGCCGGTTACATCGCCCCTCGGCATATGCGCGCAATCAAAGACACCGGTAACGAGTTGGTGTCGGCCTATGACATCAATGATTCCGTGGGGATCATTGACAGCCTGTCTCCGCAGAGCGAGTTTTTTACCCAGTTCGAGCGTTTCAATGAGCACGCCTGGCAGCTCAAGCGCGATCCGGCCACCGCCTTGGATTACGTCGCAGTCTGCTCGCCCAATTATCTGCATCACTCGCATATCGCGGCCGGCTTGCGCCTTGGCTGCGATGTGATTTGCGAGAAGCCGCTGGTTCCCACGCCTGAAATTCTCGACGAACTGGCCTTGGTCGAGCGCGAGACGGGCAAGCGCGTTTACAACATCCTGCAACTGCGTCATCACCAGGCAATTCTCGACCTGAAAGAGAAGGTTGCCCGTGAGTCTCGCGACGGCAAGTACGATGTAGAACTCACCTATATCACTTCGCGTGGCAAGTGGTACATGGAGAGCTGGAAGGGTGATCCGCGCAAGTCGTACGGCATCGCGACCAATATCGGCGTGCACTTCTACGACATGCTGCATTTCATCTTTGGCAAGTTGCAGCGTAACGTTGTGCACTTTGCCAATGATTACAAAGCAGCTGGCTACCTTGAATACGAGAACGCCCGTGTGCGCTGGTTCCTGTCCATTGATGCCGATGACTTGCCGGATTCTGTCAAGGGCAAAAAGCCAACCTATCGCTCCATCACGGTTGATGGCGATGAGATGGAATTTTCCGAAGGCTTTACCGACCTGCATACCACCAGCTACCGGGAAATCCTCGCCGGCCGTGGCTATGGCATCGAAGACGCGCGTCACTGCGTCGAAACCGTAAATACCATTCGTTCGTCCGCCATCGTTACGCCGCAGAACGGCGAGGGCCACCCTTTTCTTGCAACCCTGAGTCGCTGAGGCAGGCATGAATTATCAAGTTCACCCTTCCGCAATTGTCGATGAAGGCGCGCAGATCGGTGACGACTCGCGGGTGTGGCATTTCGTGCACGTTTGCAGTGGCGCACGTATCGGCAGGGGCGTGTCCCTCGGGCAGAACGTCTTTGTTGGTAACAAGGTGCTTATTGGGGACAACTGCAAGATCCAAAACAACGTTTCGGTCTACGACAACGTGACGTTGGAAGAAGGTGTGTTCTGTGGACCGAGCATGGTGTTTACGAATGTCTACAACCCGCGCTCTCTGATCGAACGCAAGAGCGAGTATCGCGACACCCTTGTCAGAAAAGGCGCCACCCTGGGCGCCAACTGCACGATCGTCTGTGGTGTCACCATCGGTGAGTATGCTTTCGTTGGCGCCGGCGCGGTGATCAACAAGCCGGTACCCGCCTATGCCTTGATGGTGGGCGTGCCCGCTCGGCAAATCGGCTGGATGAGTGAGTTCGGCGAGCAATTGGACCTGCCGCTGGAAGGCGATGGGATTGCGATTTGCGAGCACAGCGGTGCTCGCTACCTACTGAGCGGTAAAACGCTGGTCAAGGAGGCCGGGCAATGATCGAGTTTATTGACCTCAAGATCCAGCAAGCCAGGATCAAAGACAGGATCGACGCCGGTATCCAGCGTGTCCTGGCGCACGGCCAATACATCCTTGGCCCGGAAGTCGCGGAGCTCGAAGAGCGCCTTGCTGCATTTGTTGGTGCCAAGCATTGCATCACCTGTGCTAATGGCACCGATGCCTTGCAGATTGCCCTGATGGCCTTGGGCGTAGGCCCTGGCGATGAAGTGATCACACCGGGCTTCACCTACATCGCTACTGCAGAAACCGTCGCGCTGCTGGGCGCCAAGCCTGTCTATGTCGACGTTGACCCGCGCACCTACAACCTAGATCCGGCGTTGCTGGAGGCGGCAATTACACCGCGTACCAAAGCGATTATTCCGGTTTCGCTGTACGGTCAGTGTGCGGATTTCGACCCGATCAATGCCATCGCGGCCCAACACGGCCTCCCGGTGATCGAGGATGCAGCACAGAGTTTTGGTGCAACCTACAAAGGGCGCCGATCCTGCAATCTGACAACCATTGGGAGCACGAGCTTTTTCCCGAGCAAGCCACTGGGTTGCTATGGTGACGGCGGTGCGCTCTTTACCAACGACGATCAGTTGGCTGTTGTCATGCGGCAAATCGCCCGCCATGGCCAGGATCGCCGTTACCATCACGTGCGTGTTGGGGTGAACAGTCGTCTGGATACGCTGCAGGCGGCCATCCTCTTGCCCAAGTTGGAAATATTCGCCGAAGAGTTGGCGTTGCGGCAAAAGGTCGCTGAACGCTACAGCCAGCTGCTCGCAGAGGTCGGCATTACTGCGCCCTTTGTAGAGACATTCAACACCAGTGCCTGGGCGCAGTTCACCGTTCAGGTCGATGCGCGGGACAAGGTCCAGGATCAACTGAAGGCGTTCGGCGTACCCACTGCGGTGCATTATCCGATCCCTCTCAACCGCCAGCCGGCCGTGAAGGATGATAGCGCCGAGCTACCAGTTGGTGATGCAGCCGCCTCGCGGGTCATGAGTTTGCCAATGCATCCCTATCTCGATGAGGCGGCATTGCAGTTCATTGTCCAGGCGTTGAGCAATAGCCTGGGGGAGTGAGTTCCGGTGGTCGGGCTTGACTGTCAGGGTGGGCTTACCCTGATACTGCTGGATTGCATATCTTGTTGATTTTAAAAGTTTTTAGCTCAAATTCCTCCAGGCGTAAATTGTCGGTAAACGGCACCTGGAGGGGGTGACACTAGTTATGAGATTGGCCCGGATTGCTGATAAAGTGGCGGCCATTTTTGGGCTTATCTAAGGAGATTGAAAATTAACGTTCCCTTCATTGATCTCAAGCGCTTTGAGCCTGGGTTCCACGCCGCGCTGATGGAAAAATTCCACGCGATGACCATCAACGCACAGTTCATCGGTGGTGCTGAAGTCGCTGCCCTGGAGTCACGCTTGCAGTCGGATTTGCAGGTGGCTCATGCCGTGAGCTGTGCAAACGGCACGGATGCTCTTCAGCTGGCCCTGCGTGCAGTGGGCGTGGGGGAGGGGGACGTGGTACTGGTTCCGAATGTGACCTTCTGGGCGACCTTCGAAGCGGTCGTCAATGTAGGCGCAAAACCAGTCACCATTGATGCTGATATCACTGATGGAGGCGTCGATTTTGCTGCGTTCGAGCAGGCCATTCGCGAGGCATCGCCCAAGGCTGCGATCATTGCCCACCTGTATGGCTGGGGCAGTGCGCGCCTGCAGGATCTGCGTGATCTGTGCAAAAAACACGCTGTATGCCTGATCGAGGACGGTGCTCAATCGTACGGTGCTGAATTCGCGGGTGAGCCGATCTGCAAGGGGGCGTTCATTTCCACTACCTCCTTCTACCCAGCCAAGGTTCTTGGTGGTGCGGGCGACGGCGGTGCAGTGTTTACCGATGACGCGGCGCTTGCCGACAAGGTTCGACGTCTCGGTAATCATGGGCGCACGGCTCATTACGGGTACGGCGACGTGGGCTGGAATTCGCGCCTGGATTCGCTGCAGGCGGCGTTCCTCAATTTGTCCATCGGGCATATCGAGGAACGCCTTGCGTCCCGTCGCAAGGCGGTCGCCTTTTACCGAGACGCTCTGCCTTCGACTGGCATCGAGCTGATGTCGGCCCCGGCCGCATACACAGAAAATGGTTACTGCAATGTCTGCCTGGTGCCTGACGCGGATACCAAGCTCGCCCTGGAGTCTGCACTCAAGGCGGCCGAGATCGGTTTTGCGAACATCTACCCTGGCGTCATGTCCAGCCAGCCAGGCGCTGCCGCCTATATCAAAGGGCACTTTGGGGGCCAGGTCGGCGAGCGACTGTGTGCATCGGTGCTTAACTTGCCGCTGTTCCCGTACATGACCGATGAGGAGCTGCAACGCGTGGCGTCCGTGGTCCGTGCAACGCTGGCCGGAGGCGATCATGGCAAATGATGTCTACATCCATCCGACCGCGAACGTCTCGGACAAAGCCAGTATTGGCCTGGGCACCAAGGTCTGGATCAACGTACAGATCCGCGAAGATGTGGTGATCGGAGCAGGGTGCATCCTCTCCAAGGATGTCTATGTCGATCACGCGGTGAAAATCGGCGATCGCTGCAAGATCCAGAACAGCGTCTCGGTCTATAACGGCGTAGAGATCGGTGACGATGTCTTCGTTGGCCCCAATGCTTGTTTCACCAACGACAAAGTGCCACGCGCATTCAACGCCGATTGGTCCATCACACCGACCTTCGTGCATAACGGTGCCAGCATCGGTGCCAATGCGACCATCGTCTGCGGGATTACCATTGGTGAGTACGCCATGGTCGCCGCCGGGAGTGTCGTCACCAAGGATGTTGCACCTTATACCCTGGTCATGGGGAATCCTGCTCGTGCGGTCGCCAAGATCGACAGGGAAGGCAATCGAGTTTCCGGAGACGTTTGAGATATGTTTGAAGAAGTGCTCAAGGTAGGCCTGATTGGCCTGGGGAATATGGGGCGCAATCACTTGCGCGTGCTGTCCCTGCTCAAAGGCGTGGAACTGGCCTTTGTCGCCGATGCGAACGCTGCCGTGGCAGCTCGTGCTGGCGAAGCGCACGGCATACCCGGGGTGGTTGACCCAACCCCGTTGCTCGCAAACGTCGACGCGGTGGTGATTTGTACCCCGACCGTGACCCACGCCGATTACATCCGCCTGGTAGCCGCTCAGGTGAAGAATATCTTCGTCGAAAAGCCCCTTGCTGCGACCTTGGAGGAGTGCGATGAAGTCGCAGCTTTCGCCAAGGACAACAACCTGAATATCCAGGTCGGCTTCATCGAGCGCTTCAACCCAGCAGTGCAGGCGCTGAAGGTGGTCCTGGAAAAAAGCGAGCAGATCATCAGTATCGACTTCACGCGGACCAACAAAGTGAGCTCGCGTATCACCGATGTTGATGTCGTCACCGACCTGATGATTCACGACATTGACCTGGCGCTGTACCTCAACGGCCCGGCAAAGTCCGTGGCTGCTCACGGTTTCGCGCACGGGAGCATGATCGATTTCGCCTCAGCGTTGATTACCCATGAAAACGGCCGCTTCTCAAGAATTCAGGCGAGTCGCGTAACCGACAAGAAGAAGCGCCAGATCGAGGCTACTTGCACCGACATGTTTGTCGACTGCGATCTGTTGCGTAAGGAAATCATCATCAACCGTCAGTCTGAGACCCAGCAGGGCGGCGTATTGCCCTACACCATCTCGGCGATTCAAGAGGCAGTTGCGGTGCCTCCTCAGGAAGCCCTGTTGTCCGAGCTGCAAGCCTTCATGGCGAGCTGCCGGCAGCCATCCTCGGTCAGTGTGCCGGGTGTCGATGCAGGTGTTGAGGCAATGAAAATTTGTGCAGTGATTCAAGCGGCGGTGCAAGCATGACTATTCGGGATGATGTGCGGGGCAAGACGATCCTTGTCACCGGTGGTGCTGGCTTTATTGGCAGTCACCTTGTGGACAAGCTGCTGGTCGAAGGGGCAGCGCATGTTGTCGTGATCGACAATCTGTTTGTCGGCTCGGAAGACAATCTGGAGGAGGCTCTCGCGACTGGCAAAGTCACCTTTTATCGCGACGATGCGGAATTCAACACCAGTCTGGAATACATCTTTACCAATCATTCAATTGATATCGTCTTCAATTGCGCGACCAAGGCGCTGAATTATTCGTTCCTGAACCCGGCCAACGCTTTCGATACCAACGTGCGCGTGACGCTTAACCTGTTGGAGCTGCAGCGCCGGGGCCTGTTCAAGACGCTGTGTCATTTCTCCACTTCGGAAGTTTACGGCTCTGCTGTTTACGAGCCGATGGACGAAGCTCATCCACGCAATCCAACCACCACGTATGCTGCGGGTAAAGCTGCTGCCGACCTGGCAGTGGAAAGCTATGTACGGATGTTTGAGCTGGATGCCTTCATCGTGAGGCCGTTCAACAACTACGGGCCACGCCAGAACTACAAGGGCATGCTCGCCGGTGTGATCCCGATTACCGCCATGCGCTTGCTGAAAGGCGGTACGCCTGAGATTCATGGCGAGGGTACTCAGAGCCGCGATTTCATCTATGTGCAGGACACGGTAGATGCCGTTGTGAAGCTGTACTCCGTGCTGCCGTCGGGTGAGACCGTCAACATTTCCACCGACAATCAGATTTCCATCACGGAGCTGATTGAGCGTATCTGCAAAGCTTTCGACTATAGCGGTGAGATCCTGCGCAAACCGGGACGCCATTCGGATGTGCTTTGCCACAATGCCAGTAACGAAAAGGTAAAGGGCCTTATCCAGTACTCTCTGACGCCGTTCGATAAAGGCCTGGCGGACACCCTGGCCTGGTACAAACAGCGCATCGACTAATAGGGTGTAAGCCTTGATTCAGGTTGGCGGATGCTGATTTATCTTGCCCCTCATGCGTATTCAAGCCTGAATTGGTTCTAGCGTATGTAACGTCTGGGTGAGCCAATACCGGGTTTGAAATTAGTCGTAGGCGTGTCAGTTTCAGCGGGCAACCTGGACGGTACAGAAACACGGTATTGGCTGGTCTGGTTTTATCAGGTGTTAAATATGAATGTTGGAATCGTAGGCGCAAACGGATTTGTCGGCAGTCACCTGGTCTCTAGACTGACTGCCGAGGGGCATCAGGTTCGAGCCTACGGTCGCAGCGATATTGATCTTGTCATTCCGGAGTCATTTGGCTGCCTTGAGGATCACGATGCGGTGATCAACTGCGCCGCTTATGTGGGGACGGATCGAGAAAAGCTGTTCACCGTAAACGTACAGGGGATCATTAACCTGTGTGCGATGTTGCAGGCGCGCGCAACACCCCCTTATTTGCTCAATGTATCCAGTGGCGCTGTATACGGTTATTCGGATGGCCCGGCGGTGTTCGATAGTCCGGCAGCCCCTGTGGGTGATTATGCTTTAAGCAAGTACCTCGGGGACGAGGTCGTCCGCCTGCATTATCGAGGGCCATCTGCAGTTGCGCGTTTGTATTACCCCTACGGTGAAGGTCAGTCCCGGGAGCGCCTGATGCCAAGGTTGATCCAGCGCATCCTGAACCGCGAGCCGATTGATATTTCGATTCATGCTTCGTGCCCGCTCATCAACCCGCAACATATTGATGACCTGTGCGATCAGCTCTGTGCAATGACGCTAGGGCGAGTCGAGGGCGTGCATGTGTTGGGTGGAAGCGAGATCGTCAGTATTCAGGAGATTGCGCTGCTCGCGGGGCGGATTCTAAATATTGAGCCTGTTTTCAATCATGTAGACGGTGCTAAATCCAGTATGTATTGCAAAGGACGGGGTGCTATTTCCCTGGAGTCCGGACTGGGTCGTTTAATCGACAGTATTCGAGGTGGGCAATGAAAGCATATCGATCAGAAGGGCCAGGTACTCCTGACCTGAGCAAGTTTGCGCGTGTAGGGACGAATGTCATTATTGAAGATGGCGTCCGGGTCTTTCACCCGGAAAATATCGAGCTTGGGGATAATGTCTACATCGGTCACGACACGATCTTGAAAGGTTATTACAAGGACAAGATTGTTCTAGGAAACAATGTGTGGATTGGCCAAGGCTGTTTTCTGCATGGTGCCGGCGGCATTGAAATCGGTGACTGCGTGGGTATAGGCCCAGGGGTGAAAATCCATGCGGCGTATCACGAAGATAGCGGGCGTGACGTACCTATCATGTTTCAGAGCTTGAGCTTTGCCAAAGTTGTCATTGAAGACGATGTAAACATTGGTATTGGCGCAATCATCATGAACGGCGTAACCGTCAGCAAGGGCAGCAAGGTGGGAGCAGGTGCCGTCTTGACCAAGACCTTCCCTGAATACTCTGTCGTCGCTGGTGTTCCGGCCAAGTTGATTCGCAGCCGATGATTACGATGCTCTCCTGCTCAAGTCTCATCCCGGAGGTGGTATGAGGGTTTTGATCGGCCCGGTAGAAATCGCCGGTGTTGCCAAAGGTCTGGCCAAGGGCTTTGCCGAAAATGGCATCTCGGCTGACCTGGTGTTGGAGAGCAGGCATATCTTTTCCTACGGCGGGGCGCGTGACTCGTGGCTGATCCGTGCCTGGCAGGCAATCGGTGCGCGTCGGGCCGCGACACAATCACGTCAATTGTTGCGCAAGATCTTTTACGTACTGCTGCACAAAGCCTGGAGCTGGCTGGTTTTTCTAGGGTCGGTTTTTTGCTACGACGCTTATATTTTCCTCTACGGTCGTACGTTAACGGACTCTCATCTCGAACTGTTTTTGCTCAAGGCGTTCAGGAAGAAAGTGGTGTTCATTAACGTGGGCAGTGACTTCCGTCCCCCTTATCTGGATGGGTCTGTTTATCCCTGTGTGCCAGAGTCGCCTGATTTTCATAAATTGGGACGGGTGGTCAAAACCCTGAAAAAGCGTATCGCCCTGCATGAGCGTTACGCTGACTTCATTGTCAGTTCGCCGAGCAGTTCCCATTTCCATGAGCAACCCTTTATAAACTGGTTCTCTATGGGCGTGCCGGCTGCCTTTGATGCGCCTGGTGGTATTGATGCAAAGCCCGCAGCGGGAAAAGTGACGATTTTGCACAGTCCCTCAAGTCCCCTGGCCAAAGGCAGCCAGAGGATAGGTGAGGTTATCGATGGGTTGATCGCCCGGGGGCATCCGATCGAGTTCATCAAGCTCCAGGGTGTCAGTAATCAGGAAGTACTCAAGCAGTTGGCCCATTGTGATTTCGTTGTGGATCAACTGTATTCGGACATCCCGCTTGCCGTTTTTGGTTCCGAGGCGGCTCGTTTTGGTAAACCTTGTGTCATCGCAGGCTACATGGCCGAGCATGTCTCCCGTTATATCCAGGCCGAAGACGTGCCACCCAGCTTGTACGTGCTACCGCAGGATCTGGAATCCGCTATAGAGAAGCTGGTTTGCGATCCCGAGTACAGGATGGCGTTGGGCCGGCGTGCGCAGCTTTTCGTTGAAGAGCGCTGGTCGTGTGCGGTCGTTGCCAGGCGTTACCTGGATCTTCTTGAGGGCGTTCCTCGCGCAGAATGGTGGTTTGACCCTGCGAACATTGACTACGTCGGCGGGTGTTGCGCCCCCGATTCTCATGTGCGTTTTCTGGTAAATGGCGTAGTCGATCAGTTGGGTGTCAGCGATTTGGCAGTGGGGGATAAACCAGTCCTGGAGCGCGCGCTTCTGGCGTTGGTCAAGGGCGAGGATCAAGTCCCCAATGCTTAAGGCGATTTTGCGTGACAGCCTGATCTACGGTCTGGCCTCCGTCCTGTCCCGAGGGTTGGCTATCTTTCTGCTGCCACTCTACACACGGGTACTCTCGACCGGCGATTACGGGGCTTTTGACTTGCTCATCACCCTGGGCGCGCTGGTGAATCTAACCGTTGCGCTGGAAGTGTCGCAGGGGTTGGCGCGTTACTGGGGAGACATAAAGGAACCCTCCGAAAGGCGCACGCTGGCCAGCACGACCTTTTGGTTCACGCTGGGCATGTACAGTGTGTTTCTGCTGGCGGGCCTGTTGGCTTCGTCGCGCCTGAACCTGTTGGTGCTCGGCGACGCGGCGTACCTCGACACCTTTCGCCTTGGCCTGGGTTTTATCACCATCAATGGCATTTACTATTTGCTGCTCAACCAGTTTCGCTGGGAGCTGCGCAGCAAGGCTTATGCCATGGTCAGTTTCGGCTATGCATTGATGACATTGGCTTTTGCCGTGGTGTTCTGTCTGCTGCTTGGCAAGGGGTTGGAAGGGGTGATGCTTGGCCAGCTACTGGCCGCGTTGTGCTCAACACTGATCTGTCTTTGGCTTCTACGCACCACATTCGGCTTTTCCTTCGATGTTGAAAGGCTCGCGGCGATGCTGAAGTTCTCCATGCCGTTGGTTCCGGCCGGCCTGGCGGTGTTTGTCAGCCTGTATATCAACCGCGTTGCGCTGATGCATTTTGGCTCACTGCAGGACGTCGGCCTGTTCGGTATTGGCAGCCGTGTCGCGGGCCTTTCCGCCTTGCTGCTGCTCGGTATCCAGGCCGCACTGACGCCACTGGTCTACCAGCATTACCGGGAACCGGAGACACCGGGACAGATTGCCCGGTTATTCAGCTGGTTTGTTGCTGTAGCGCTGGCCGGCTGCCTGTTCCTGGCGGTGTTTGCCCGCGAGCTCTTGACTGTGTTCGCAACCGCGGATTATCTCGGAGGCGCCTCGCTGGTTGCCTTCCTCGCCCCCGCGTTGCTTCTGTCTCAGATGTATATTTTTGCGCCGGGCATCGCCATCCAGAAAAAAACCATCTGGCAGCTGTGGGTAACGCTGCTGTCAGCGGCGGTCAGTGCCGGGGCCAACTGGCTGCTGGTGCCGTTGTGGGGCGTTTACGGGGCTGCAACGGCGACACTTCTGGCCGCGCTGGTGTTCTTTGTGGCCTGGCTGTTGGTCAGTCAGCGCCTCTATCGGATTCCCTATAACTGGCGTGCCTGCGCGTCTGGCGTGGTGGCCTTCATTATTTGTGCCTGGGTGAGCGCGCAGCTGGATCAATGGGATCTCTATTTGCCGCTGACCCTGATGTTGAAATCGTTGCTGTTGATTGCACTGTCGATTGTCGTGGTGGCGAGTGGCCTGCTGCCACTTGCAGATATTCGTGCGCTGTTGCTGCAGGTTCGCCAGCGTGTCGGTCGACGGTCTAATGTGTGATTCGGCAGGCTTAACCTTGTTTCTGGAGATTGGATAGCCATGTGCGGTATTGCAGGGGGATGGTGGCCGACACGGTCATCCTTGGTGGATGACAGCCTGGCCAGGGCGCTCGACGCCATGCGCCTACGGGGGCCGGATGACCGGGGGTACGAGCTGTTCGAGGCGGCAAACGCCGTCGTCGGCCTGGGACATACGCGCCTGTCGATCATTGATCTGTCATCGGCTGGGCATCAGCCGATGCATTGCGCTGAGGGGGCGCTATCGATCGTTTTCAATGGCGAGATCTACAACTACCGCGAACTGCGCGAGGAACTCCGCTCGCTCGGGCACCCCTTTGTTTCCGACTCTGATACCGAAGTGCTGCTGGCCGCATGGAAGCAGTGGGGCAGAGCGTGCCTGCCACGCCTGACGGGCATGTTCGCTTTTGCGGTGTTTGACCGGGTAGCGGCGACGCTGACGTGCGTGCGTGACGCGTTTGGCATCAAACCCTTCTTTTATAGCCAGGAACAAGGTGCGTTCCTGTTCGCCTCGGAAGTGGCGGCGATCAAAGCGTTGAAGCGCGAAAAGGCGACTCTGGACTGGCAGCGTGCCTACGATTATCTGGTTCACGGCGATTATGAAAGTGGTCCCGGCACCTTTTTTGAGGGGGTGTTGAACCTGCTGCCAGGGCATGTGCTTACGGTTGACCTCAAGACTGGCGCGCTCAGCGACCCGCTACGTTGGTGGGCCCCCTCGATCAAAGAGCGCAGCGACCTGAGCTTCGCGGATGCCACGGAGCATGTCCGAGAAACCTTTCTGCAAAGCATCCGCTTGCACCTGCGCAGTGATGTCGCGGTTGGCGCGGCGTTGTCCGGCGGCATCGACTCCTCTGCTGTTGTGTGTGCCATGCGTCATGTCGAGCCGGACGTGCCGATCAATACCTTCAGCTACATTGCGCGGGGCAGTGATGTAAGCGAAGAGGTGTGGGTCGATCGAGTCAATGAACACGTGGGTGCGGTCCCCCACAAAATGGTGGTCAGCGCCGATGAACTCGCGCGCGACCTCGATTCCATGATCCTGGCTCAGGGCGAGCCTTTCGGCAGCACCAGTATTTACGCCCAGTATCGGGTGTTTCAGCTGGCGAAAGAGCAGGGCGTTACCGTCACGCTGGACGGTCAGGGCGCTGATGAGATGATGGCCGGTTATAGCGGTTATCCAGGCCAGCGCCTGCGAAGTCTGATCGAGAAGGGAAAACTGGTCGAAGCCTGGAGTTTTCTTGATGAGTGGTCCAAGTGGCCAGGTCGCAGCCGGATGGGCGGGGCCAAGCGATGCGTCGCTGAAATGACCCAGGGCACGTTGAACCAGGTGCTGCGCTCATTGAATGGCATGAACGCATTGCCCGCCTGGATCAAAAGTGAGCCGCTTGCCGAGCGCGGCATTGTTCAGCGTTTTCCGCTGCAGCGCTCTGACGTGACCGAGTCGGGTCGCCGTGTGGTTGCCGAGCTGGCACTCTCGTTGACGCGCCGTGGATTGCCCGCTTTGCTGCGTCATGGCGACCGCAACTCGATGCGTTTCTCGGTTGAAAGCCGGGTACCTTTCCTGACGCTGGATATGGTGAATCTGTTGCTGTCGTTGCCAGAGTCCTACCTGATCTCGCCGAAGGGCGAGACGAAGTCCGTGTTTCGTGCCGCCATGCGCGGTATCGTGCCCGATGACGTCCTGGATCGCCGCGACAAGATCGGCTTTGCCACTCCTGAACAGGTTTGGTTGACATCGATGGTGGATACGATTCGCAGCTGGCTGCGAGTTGATCTGCAGTTGCCGTTTTTCGACCAGGCAGAGGCGTTACGTGAGTTTGAGTTGATCATGGCGGGCAAAAAGCCTTTTACCTGGCAGGTCTGGCGTTGGATTAACTTCTGTCGCTGGCACAGTCATTTTATTGCTTGATATTGGATCAAGGTTTTACTTTGAAAAGCATACTGATAATTTCTTTTTCCGTTATTCATAGCGATCCTCGGGTCATGCGTCAGGTTCGCCTGCTCGAATCCGATTACCAGGTGACTGTTGCCGGTTATGGCCAAAAGCCTGATGCGAATATACGTTTCGTAAACCTTGAGAAATCACCCGCGAGCCTGCCGAAGAAGCTGTTTTGGGCGGCCAAGCTGCTGGCCGGTGCGTTTGAAAGCTACTACTGGAATCAGCAACAGGTCCGCAGCGCCCAGGCACTGCTCAGCGCCAGCAGTTTTGACCTTATCATTGCCAATGATCTGTCCAGTGCGCCGTTGGCGTTGAAGTTGGCGGGTGCTACGCCAGTGCTGGTGGATGCGCACGAGTACTCGCCTCGGGAATTCGACGATAAATGGGCGTGGCGGTTGCTGTTCGGTCGTTACAACCACACGCTTTGCCAACGCTACCTGCCGTTGGCCGCGGGCATGGTTACCGTGTGCCAGGGGATTGCCGACGAATATGGGCGTGTCTATGGGGTTCAACCGGTGGTTGTTCATAACGCGCCACTCGATCAGAAACTGGCGCCATCGCCTGTCAATGAACACCAGGTTCGTCTGATCCACCATGGCGCCGCCATTCGGTCTCGTCACCTGGGCGTCATGATCGAGATGATGCAGTACCTGGATCAGCGCTTCAGTCTGGATTTCATGCTGATGGAGTCGGATGCGGCTTACATGAAGGAGCTGCGCCAGGCTGCCAGCGCAGACGCGCGGATCAGGTTTATCGAGCCCGTACCGATGCCGCAGATATGCCAGGCGCTCAATGGATATGACATGGGCGTCTATCTGCTCCCACCGGTCAACTTCAACCATGAGCATGCGTTGCCCAACAAGTTCTTTGAGTTTGTGCAGGCCCGTCTCGGGGTTGCCATCGGCCCTTCGACTGAAATGGCTACGCTGCTGAACAAGTATCGCTGTGGTGTGGTTGCTGACTCTTTTACCGCCCAAGCGCTGGCCGCCTCCATGAATGCGCTCAGCGCTGAAGATATCGCTGAATTCAAGCAAGCGTCGCATCGCGCGGCCAGTGAACTCAATTACGAGCATGATGGAAAGGTTCTGCTCTCGGAAATCACACGGCTGCTCTGAACACCGTCATTTATGAGTGAATTTATGAAAATTGTTACCGTCGTCGGTGCTCGCCCTCAGTTCATCAAGGCCGCTACTGTCTCCCGTGCAATGGTTGAGCAAGGCGACTGCGTCGAAATCATGATCCATACCGGACAGCATTTCGACGCAAATATGTCGGATGTTTTTTTTCAAGAACTGGAGATCCCTAAACCGGCCTACAGCCTCGGGGTGGGAGGCGGGAGTCACGGGCAGAACACCGGGCGCATGATTGAAGCCATTGAGGCTGTGCTGATCAAGGAGTGTCCGGATGCGGTGCTGGTCTACGGGGACACGGACTCCACCCTGGCCGGCGCGCTGGCGGCCGCCAAGTTGCACGTCCCCATTGTTCATGTCGAGGCGGGGCTTCGTTCCTTCAACCGGGCCATGCCTGAAGAAATCAACCGCAAGTTGACTGATCACCTCAGCGATTTGCTCTTGACCCCTAATCAGCAGGGTATCCAGAACCTGGCGCAGGAAGGTATCACCGGTTCGCACGTCATCAACGTGGGTGACGTGATGTTTGATGCAGCCTTGTACTTTGGGGCAAGAGCCGACGAGACCAGCAAGATTCTTCAGACGTTGTCACTGGCCCCAAAAGCGTATTGGTTGGCGACCGTGCATCGGCAGGAAAATACCGACGATCCACTGCGTCTGCAGCGCATCTTTGATGGCTTGTCCCGGTCCCCGCTGAAAGTCGTCCTGCCCTTGCATCCGCGGACCCGCAATCGCCTCGCTGATCAAGGGATAGTCATGCCCGAGAACATCCTGATAGTGGAACCGCTCGGGTATATCGACATGGTCATGCTTGAGAAGCATGCCGCGCTGATCGTCACTGACTCCGGTGGTGTGCAAAAAGAGGCGTATTTTCATCGGGTGCCCTGCCTCACGTTGAGAGATGAGACTGAGTGGCTGGAACTGATCGATATGGGCTGGAACCGCCTTGCTTCGCCACTGAGCGACGATTTTTTCAGCGCATTTGAACAGGATTACCTGCCGGGCACGGCAGATGGCGAGCCTTACGGTGACGGTCAGGCCGCTGGCCGGGTTGTTCAATCGCTTCGCCTCGTTTCAGGCCAGAGGTAGTTCGGGTGCGAGTCTTGTTCCTCCACCCGGCAGCGGCATTCGGTGGCGCATCCAAGAGTCTGATCGAGCTGTTCGGGTGTCTGCGCGCCTACGGTGTGCAGGGCACGGTGTTAAGCCCCTCCGGTACCGTCTGCCAGGCTTTTATCCAGGCGGGAATGGATGTCAGGGCGGTCAAGGGGTTGAGTCAGTTCGACAACACCCGTTATGGCTATTATCGACGCTTGCGCTGGATCATTCTGCTGCGCGAGTTGTTCCTGCTGCCCTTTTCCCTGATCGCCCTTTGGCGCTTGCGGCATGAGCGCTTTGACGTGTTGCACCTGAACGAAGTGACGTTGTTGCCGCTGGGCATACTGGCGAAGTGGTTATTGCGCATACCGATGGTGGTGCATGTGCGGTCCCTGCAACGTCCTCCCGGTCAGGGCGTGCGTACAAGGCTTGTGAGTGCAGTATTGCGGCGTTTTGCCGATGCGGTCGTGCCTATCGACCACACCGTCGCTTCTACCCTTTCAAACGATTTGCCTTTGCGCATTGTGCATAATGGCCTGAGTATTGATGGCCCGCTGAATCAACGGTCGCCACGGGATCGGGATGAACCCGTAAGAGTCGGGTTCGTGGGTGGGCTCATTCCTCTGAAGGGGGTTTATGAGCTTGTGGATGCCATGCGCATCCTCAGGGACCGTCAGGTTCGGATCGAATGCTGGATTGCTGGCGAGAATGCGCGGGATCTTTCCGGGCCCAAGGCTTGGGTACTGCGCAAGCTTGGATTTGCACACGACGTACGTACCGATCTCGAATGTTTCATCGTAAAGCATGATCTGCAAAGCCATGTGCGCCTGATGGGCTTTGTAGACGATGTCCGGCGGTTGTATCCGCAGCTCGATATTCTGTGCTTCCCTTCCCATCTTGATGCGGCGGGCCGGCCGGTGTTCGAGGCGGCGTTCTACTCAATTCCAAGCGTGGTTGCCGTGGCGAACCCCGTACCGGACGCGATAATTCATGAGGTGACGGGGTTGGCCATACCCCGCTCTGATCCAGAATTACTCGCTGATGCCTTGCAACGACTGGCAGGGGACGACGAGTTTCGTTTGACCCTTGGCCGCCAGGCTCGCCGGTGGGCTGAGGATAATTTCGCCATCGAAGTGAATGCACGGCTCATGTACCAGATTTATCAGGATGTCTGCGGTGTGACATCCCAGGATGTTCATCAGGGATAATCACTGGTCTGGTCAAAGGCATCTGAATTTGCTCAAGCGTGCGCAGGTGGCTGGCCGATCTTGGCCAGCCACCTTGCCAGGCAGAATACCTCGCTCGAATCAATGATTGAGTACCCCGATTCCCTATGAAGATTCTCGTTGTCTCGCAATACTTTTGGCCCGAAAGCTTCATCATCAACGACATCGTGCGTACCCTTGATGAGCAGGGCCATGAGGTGGTTGTGGCTACCGGCAAGCCCAATTACCCGGATGGCAAAATATTTGAGGGCTATAGCGCCAAGGGCACCCAACGCGAGCGCTACCTTGGGAAGATCGATGTGCTGCGCGTTCCGCTCTGGCCAAGAGGGGAAGGGGGCGCGAAGAACCTGATTTTCAACTACTTGTCGTTCGTCTTCGCCGGCCTGCTGTTTTTACCGTGGATGCTGCGTAAACGAGAGTTCGACGCGATTCTGGTCTTCGCCCCTTCGCCAATCCTGCAGGCTGTTCCCGCGATTCCGTTGAAGTGGCTGAAGAAGGCCAAGCTTGCTTTGTGGGTGCAGGATCTGTGGCCGGAAAGTCTCTCTGCCACCGGATTCATTCATAACCGGTATGTGTTGAGGCTGGTGGGTGAGGCGGTTAAGGTCATCTATCGCCATTGCGACACGCTGCTGGTGCAGTCGCACGCATTTGTAGAGCCGGTTGCCCGGTACGCGGCACGCGAAAAAATCCAGTATTACCCTAACTCAATGGACACGCGGGGGGCGCAGTCGCCGTTTGTTGTGCCGCCTGAGCTGGATGCCGTGCTCACGCAACATTTTTGCGTAGTGTTTGCGGGCAATCTGGGCACCGCCCAAGCCCTCGATACACTGGTCGAGGCAGCATTAGAGCTGCGTGATGACGCGCAGATTCGCATTGTGCTGGTTGGCAGCGGGAGTCGTCTGGACTGGCTCAAATCGCAGAAGTCGGCCCTTGAGCTGGACAATCTGGTGCTGCCGGGGCGCTTTCCGGTAGAGGCGATGAGCGCGATTTTCAAACGATCATCGGCATTGTTGGTTTCGCTGACTGATGAGGAGGTTTTTGCCCAGACTATTCCGAGCAAGATTCAGGCGTATCTCGCAGCGGGACGGCCGATCATCGCGTCGATGAACGGCGAAGGCGCGCGCGTGATCGATGAAGCAGGCGCAGGCCTGACTTCGCCTGCTGAGCAAGTTCCTCCGTTGGTGGCCAATATTCGGCGCCTGAAGGCTATGGGCACGCAAGAGCGAGCGGCAATGGGCGAAGCCGGGCGGGCGTACTTCGATGCCAATTTTGACATGGACAGCCAAGTGAGCCGCTTGGTCGGGCTGTTGCAGCGCTAAGGGGCGACGCAAACACATCAACATCTGCGAACGGGGTGGATTGAATGCGTGTTAGTTGTTCGGGGCGTTATCTCAAGTGCTGTAATACTTTATAAACGCATGAGGGATTAATGCGTCGGTGTGAAGTAAACTCAATCCAGGTGATGTAAGTCTTCAGTATGTAAAGTGTTTCCATGCAAAATTGTAGACTGTTCGGCTTCCTTTTTTGAACGTCTTTATTCTGTTATTTATTGATGGGATTTTTTTCTCGTCTTTTCCAGATCTGAAAATTTAGAAGGTTCATGATTCATGGCACGTGTTCTTGTTCTTGGCGTTACCGGCATGCTCGGCAGTGCGGTCTTCAAGGCTTTCAGTTCCGACTCGGAGCATGAGGTGTGGGGAACGTTGCGAAGCGCTGCCGGACTGCGACACTTCCCAGCCGCCAACCACGAGCGCCTCCTGTCGGGCGTCGATGTGTTGGATCAGGACTCGCTTGTTGCGGTGCTCGCCCGGGTTCGTCCTGACGTGGTGATCAATTGCGTAGGCCTGATCAAGCAATTGGCCGATGCCAACGATCCTCTGACGGCATTGCCGGTCAACTCGCTGTTGCCGCATCGGTTGGCGCGACTGTGTGCCCTGAGCGACGCGCGCCTGATCCAGATCAGTACCGATTGCGTCTTCTCGGGGCAAAAAGGCGGCTACCTGGAAAGCGACGTTTCAGATGCCAGTGATCTGTATGGGAAGTCCAAGTACATCGGCGAACTTCATGACGTGCCCAATGCGGTAACCCTACGAACCTCCATCATCGGGCATGAGTTGAATTCCAGTCACTCCCTGGTGGATTGGTTCCTGTCACAACAGGGCAGCACACGCGGTTTTTCCAAGGCCATTTTCTCCGGCCTCCCCACCGTTGAATTGGCCCGCGTCATGAAAGACTTCGTCATTCCGCACCCGGAGCTCAATGGTCTGTATCATGTGTCCGCAGATCCAATTGCCAAGCTCGACTTGTTGAAGCTGATTGCCAGCCAATACGGCAAGTCAATCGAGATCCGCCCTGATGCGGCATTAGTCATCGATCGCTCGCTCAACAGTGAGCGTTTCACCCAGGCAACTGGATACACAGCTCCAGCCTGGCCCCAGCTCATTGAGCTGATGCACGCCACTCGCTAACGAATTCGGAAGGTTTACATGTTCGACGACAAGGTATTGATGATCACCGGTGGCACCGGTTCCTTCGGCCATACGGTCCTCAAGCGTTTTCTCAATACCGCTGTGCGCGAGATTCGCATCTTCAGTCGCGATGAGAAAAAGCAGGAAGATATGCGTATCGCCCTGGCCAACGACAAGGTCAAGTTCTACATCGGTGATGTGCGCGATTACGACAGCCTGTCCCAGGCAATGGTCGGCGTCGATTACATCTTCCATGCCGCTGCGCTCAAACAGGTACCCTCCTGCGAGTTCTATCCTATGGAAGCAGTGCGCACCAACGTACTGGGCACCGAAAACGTATTGAATGCCGCCATTGCGACGGGTGTGCAGCGCGTCGTTGTATTGAGCACCGACAAAGCTGTTTATCCGATCAATGCCATGGGCATCTCCAAGGCGATGGCCGAGAAGTTGATGGTGGCCAAGTCGCGCATGATCCCGGTCAAGGGGCCGGTTATTTGCGCAACACGTTACGGCAACGTCATGGCTTCGCGCGGCTCGGTCATTCCATTGTTTGTCGATCAACTGCGCAAAGGTGAAGTGCTCACGGTCACGGATCCTGAAATGACACGTTTCCTTATGTCACTTGAAGACTCGGTCGACCTGGTCCTGCACGCGTTTGAGCACGGCCAGCAGGGCGATTTGTTCGTTCAGAAAGCACCGGCCTCCACTGTCGGTGACCTGGCCGAAGCGCTCAAGCAACTGTTCGCCAAGAGCAATGAGGTCAAGGTCATCGGTACCCGCCACGGCGAGAAACTCTATGAGTCCCTGGTGTCGCGGGAGGAAATGGCCAAGGCCGAGGATATGGGGCGCTATTACCGTATTCCGGCAGATAACCGCGACCTGAATTACAAGAAGTACTTTGTTGAGGGGGAGCAGCTTATCTCCGACATGGATGATTACACTTCCCACAATACAGAACGCCTGGATGTACCTGGCATCAAGGAACTGCTACTCAAGCTTGATTACATCAAGGAGCAACTCGATGCTTAAGGTGATGACACTCGTCGGCACGCGTCCCGAGCTGATCAAAATGAGCCGGGTCATCGCCGAGCTGGATCGTCAGGTCAATCATGTCCTGGTGCACTCTGGGCAGAACTACGATTACGAACTCAATCAGGTGTTCTTCGACGACTTGGAAATTCGCAAGCCGGACCACTTCCTGGGTGCTGCCGGCGATACCGCCGCGAAAACCATCGCCGAGGTCATTGCCAAATCCGATGAAATCTTCGAGCTAGAACAGCCTGACGCGTTGCTGCTCTACGGGGACACCAATACCTGCCTTGCAGTGATCGCCGCCAAGCGTCGCAAGATTCCGGTGTTTCATATGGAGGCCGGAAACCGCTGCTTCGATCAGCGGGTGCCTGAAGAACTCAACCGCAAAGTGCTGGACCACCTCAGTGACATCAACATGGTGTTGACCGAGCATGCCCGCCGCTATCTGATCGCCGAAGGCATTCGTCCGGAAACGATCATCAAGACCGGCTCGCACATGCAGGAAGTGCTCGACTACTACATGCCCAAGATCGAGCAGTCCGATGTGTTGGCGCGTAGTGGCCTGGAGCAGGATAAGTTCTTCATTGTCAGCGCCCACCGCGAAGAGAACGTCGATACCCCGGAGAACCTGCGGGATTTGCTGGATACCCTGCGTGCCCTGGCGGACCACTATGGTTTCCCTCTGATCGTCTCGACACACCCACGTACACGCAAACGTCTGGAGGCTTTGGGTGAGTCCCTTGACCATCCGCTGATCCGTTTCGTCAAACCGTTCGGTCTGCTGGATTACATCAAGCTGCAGATGTCGGCGTTTTGCGTGCTGTCCGATAGCGGCACCATCACCGAAGAGGCTTCCCTGTTGAGCCTGCCGGCGGTCACCTTACGCAACGCCCATGAGCGCCCCGAGGGTATGGATGAGGGCACACTGATCATGAGCGGCCTCAAGCGCGAGTCCGTGATGGACGCGGTTCGCGTGGTTACCAGCCAGCACGTGCGCGGGCAACGCAAGGTGCCAGTGGTCGCGGATTATCAAGGTGGGCCGGTTTCGTTACAGGTGGTTCGTGTGGTGCTGAGTTACACCGATTACATCAATCGTACGGTGTGGAAAAAGGCTTGAGATCGTTATGACACGTGTTCTTCTGACCGGAGCCAGTGGCTTTGTCGGGGCTGCGGTTCAGGCTCGTCTGCTGAGTGATCCGGGGTACGCGGTGCGTTCGGTCTATCGGCGTCTACCCTTGCAGCCATTCGCGCGTCTTGAGGTCTTTCAGGCCCCGGGACTTGAACCGCACAACGACTGGCAGCCGGCGCTTGAAGGGGTTGACGTGGTCATCCACTGTGCGGCTCGGGTCCATGTCATGGACGAGCGTGAATCCGACCCGCTGGAGGCTTTCCGGCGTGTGAATGTGCACGGGACATTACGTTTGGCAGAACAAGCGGCAGCGGCCGGTGTTCGCCGTTTCATCTACCTGAGTTCGATCAAGGTCAACGGTGAGGGCACGTTACCGGGTTGCCCTTACACGGCAGATGACGTGCCTGCTCCAATAGATCCCTATGGCATTTCCAAGTTGGAGGCGGAGCAGGTATTGCTGAAGCTCGCCGCCGAAACGCAGATGGAAGTCGTGATTATTCGTCCGGTGCTGGTGTACGGCCCAGGGGTGAAAGCCAACTTTCGCAGCATGATGGCCTGGCTCAATCGTGGCGTGCCTTTGCCGCTGGGGGCTGTCAGCAACAAACGAAGCCTGGTGGCGTTGGACAATCTGGTCGACCTTATAGTGACGTGTGCACACCATCCTGGCGCTGCGAATCAAGTGTTTTTGGTGAGCGACGATGAAGACCTGTCTACCACTGAATTGCTGCGGCGCATGGCGCGGGCATTGGGTCAGCCAGCGCGTCTGTTGCCACTGCCAATGTGGCTGTTGAGTGGCCTCGCGCAATTGCTTGGAAAAAAAGCCTTATCCCAACGTCTGTGTGGATCGCTTCAGGTCGACATCAACAAAACCAAGGCATTGCTTGAATGGACCCCGGTGATCAGTGTGAATGGGGCTCTTGAAAAAACGGCAAAAGACTTTCTGGAGCATTGAGCGTGGAAGGCAAGGGGGGTGGGCAATCCGAAAGTCGAACGAAGGGATCTCGGGCAATGCGTGAGCGTTTATTAAATTTGCCGCGTAGCTACAAGCGTGTCTTGCAGTTAATGGTTGATGTGCTGTTGGTCTGGTTTGCACTGTGGCTGTCGTTTGTCGTGAGACTGGGGATTGAGCGACCCATCAACCCGTTCGGTGATTACGCGTGGTTGTTTATCGCCGCTCCCATCATTTCTGTGCCTATTTTTATCCGGTTTGGCCTTTATCGCGCGGTGATGCGCTATTTCGGCAATGAAGCGTTGGTCAGTATCTTTAAAGCCGTGGCGTTGTCGTCGCTGGTATTAACCGTCTATGTCTATTTGTACCGGCCCAACGTATTGGTGCCACGTTCGTTGATCATCAACTTCTGGTGGCTGAGTTTGCTGATGATCGGCGGATTACGGTTGTTCATGCGCCAGTATTTTCTCGGCGACTGGTTCCTAGCCGGTCAGCATGTGCCTTTTCTACGCCAAGACGATGATGCCACCAAGGTCGCTGTCTATGGGGGGGGCGCCGCAGGTAATCAATTGGTCGCGGCGCTGCGCTCGGACAAATCAATGCGGCCGGTTGCGATCATCGACGACGATGCGAGTATCGCGCGGCGGGTCATCGCCGGGCTTAAGGTTTACCCTTCTTCTGATATTGAGCAGATGATCGAGGAGACCGGCGCCACCGAAGTACTGTTGGCTATTCCATCGGCCTCGCGTGCTCGACGCCGTGAGATTCTGGCTGGACTTGAGTGTTATCCGGTACACGTGCGTACGATCCCCGGGTTCATGGACCTGGCCAATGGTCGCGTCAGTGTCAGTGACCTGCAGGAGGTTGATATTGTCGATCTGCTCGGTCGCGATCCTGTTGCGGCGCAACCAGCTTTGTTCGAGCGCTGCATCCGCAATCATGTTGTCCTCGTGACCGGGGCCGGCGGCTCCATTGGCTCGGAGTTATGCAGGCAAATCCTCACCAGTCAGCCGACGGCGCTGATCCTGTTTGAGCACAGTGAATTCAATCTCTACAGCATCCAGACTGAGCTTGAGAAGCTGATCCAGGATGAAGGGTTGAACCTGGAGTTGGTGCCGATCCTGGGTTCGATTCGCAACAGTGAGCGTTTACTGGATGTCATGCATACCTGGAAGGTTAATACGGTTTATCACGCAGCCGCCTACAAACACGTACCCATCGTCGAACATAACGTCGCTGAGGGTGTGTTGAATAATGTCCTCGGGACATTGCTTACCGCGCAGGCTGCGGTGCGAGCAGGTGTAGAACACTTTGTGTTGATCTCCACCGACAAGGCGGTGCGGCCGACCAACATCATGGGGTGTACCAAGCGACTGGCTGAGATGACCTTGCAGGCGCTCAGTCGGGAGCCCGAACCGCTGTTGTTCGGTGAGCACGAGACGCAACCCTGCACCAACAAGACACGCTTTACCATGGTGCGTTTCGGTAATGTACTGGGCTCGTCGGGCTCCGTCATTCCGTTGTTTCGGGAGCAGATAAAGAGCGGTGGCCCGATTACAGTGACCCACCCGAACATGACCCGCTATTTCATGACCATTCCCGAAGCTGCGCAGTTGGTCATTCAAGCGGGCGCCATGGGGCAGGGTGGCGACGTGTTTGTGCTCGATATGGGGCAACCGGTAAAGATTGCCGACTTGGCTGAAAAGATGGTTCACCTGTCGGGCCTGTCATTGCGTAGTCATGAGAAGCCTAACGGAGATATCGCGATTGAGTTCACTGGACTGCGTCGCGGTGAAAAGCTCTATGAAGAATTGCTGATTGGGGACAACGTATCGCCGACCGAGCACTCGATGATCATGCGCGCCGATGAGGAGCACCTGTCATGGGAGCCATTCAAACTGGCAATCTCGGCACTGCTGGATGCCGTCGCTGCGGATGATTATGTCCAACTGCGCGAGTTGCTCGGCGCGACGGTGAGTGGCTACGTGCCCGAGTGCCAGATTGTCGATCTGATTCACCGGCGCCGTCAGGAAAATGCTGACGTCCTTTGAGTCACACAGAAATTGAATCGTCATTTTCTGGGGTGTGTATAAGGCCGACACATCAGTACCAATAAGAAATGTATGTTTTTGGAGTTGTTCGGATAATGAACTATTGGTGGCTGGTTCCGGCATTGACCGGGCTTTCTTTTTTTCTGACCGCTGCCCTGCGTCGCTATGCGTTGTCGCGAAAAATGCTCGATATTCCCAATGGGCGCAGTTCGCACTCCATACCCACACCGCGTGGCGGTGGCGTGGCGATTGTACTGAGCTATATCGTGGCGTTGCTCGGCATGTTTGCGGGAGGGCTGATACCTCCCACATTGTTTTACGCATTAACCGGCGCAGGTGTGTTGACTGCCGTTGTTGGTTTTTTGGATGACCATGGGCATATAGCCGCGCGCTGGCGACTGTTGGCGCACTTTACGTCGGCGATATGGGCGGTGGTGTGGCTGGGAGGGCTGCCGGCTATAAGCCTGTACGGCGTTAATGTTGATATCAGTTGGGTTGGGTATTTTTTCGCGGTCGTTTATTTGGTGTGGATGCTTAATCTTTATAATTTTATGGATGGCATCGACGGCATCGCCGGTGTTGAAGCGGTGACGGTTTGTCTGTCTGGCTGTCTCTTATATTGGATCAACGACACGCCGGCGCACGCTTGGTCATTAGTTGCTCTGGCCAGTTGTGTTGCAGGGTTTTTACTCTGGAACTTCCCGCCAGCCAAGATATTCATGGGCGATGCCGGGAGTGGATTTCTTGGCATGGCATTGGGCGTTCTATCGCTGCAGGCGGCCTGGGTCTCTCCCAAGTTCTTTTGGGCTTGGCTGATACTCCTTGGCGTGTTCATTGTAGATGCTACATTCACCTTGTTACGCCGTCTGGTACGAGGAGATAAAGTCTACGAAGCTCACCGTAGCCATGCATACCAGTTCGCGTCACGCCGTTTTGGTGCCCATTTGCCTGTGACTCTGGCAGTAGGAGCAATCAACATTTTGTGGCTATTGCCTGCGGCACTGTGCGTTGTTATCTACGATTTGGACGGTGCGGCAGTATTGACAGTGGCCTATGTGCCGCTGGTTTTATTGGCAGTCAAGTTTCGGGCTGGTGAGTTGGAACGCAGCAGTGTGTAATTGAGGTCGTACCGAATGCTACTTGGTGTAAGTGCAATAACCAAATAGCAAAGCTGCTACTTCACATCCTGTAATGAACACGTTTTTGACAGTTGCCTGATATCACCTAAGTTTGAAAAGCAGCTTCGGAAAGCTGCTTTTCTCTCAACGATGTCATGGAGCGTCACCAATGCAGAACACCTACATTTCTTCCCTTATTTTCGCCTTCCTCACCACCCTCTCCGTCGCCACCAACGCAGCCCCGTCCATCAAACCCGAAGCCCCAACCCCCATCACCGCCCAGATGACCCAGGTCGAGCAATCCGCCAAGGTCAACCTGAACGCCGCCGATGCCGAAACCCTGCGTCGTGACTTGTTCGGTATTGGCGCCGCTAAAGCCAAGGCGATCATCGCCTATCGCGAAAGCAATGGTCCGTTCACGGCGGTGGATGAGTTGTTGGAAGTGAAGGGTATCGGCAAGGCGTTGCTGGAGAAGAATCGCGATAGGCTGGCTATCAACTGAACCACCCAAGAGGCCGATCATTGATCGGCCTTTTTATCCTCCGGGTTCTGCGTTTTCAGGCTTTCGCGCACGACGTCCATGATGCGTCTCGCCAATTTAGGGTCTTCAACACTCCTGGCCAGTACTAATGCGCCCACCAGTGTCGACATCATCACCAGGCTCTTTGCATCGCAACGCCCCTCTCCCAACGCCGTTTCTATTTGCTTTAGCCTTGCGTCAAGCACCTGGTCCGTTGTCGCACTGGGTTGGCCTCTCAGTCCCAGCTCTGAAGACATCGTTGGCAACGGGCAGCCCTGGTCCGGGGAGGTCAGGTGCCATTCAGACAGGTAACTGTCGATAAATGCGTCCAGCGGCCGTTCCTGGCTGAACAGCATGTCGCAATGGGCATCCAGGTCTGCAGCCGCCGCTTGCAGGGCTGTCTCCACCAATTCGCCCTTGGATTTGAAATGCGCGTAAAAGCCGCCGTGGGTCAGGTTCAACGCTTTCATCAGTGGCTGCAGGCCGGTGGCGTCGATGCCGTCGCGGCGAAAGCGTGCAGACGCTTCCTTGATGATGCGTTGGTGGGTTTGGGCTTTGTGGTTTTGTGAATAACGCATGGGGCAGCCTCGGTCGCAGGCTGGCATTTTAACCAACTTGAGCTTTTTTACACTTTTGTCGGCGTTTAGGGCGTTGGCATGGAATGTGATTACGTCTGGATGGAAGATTGTTCAACAATCGCGAGATGATTTTGTTGTTCCATCGGCCTATCGTCGGATTGATGCGCCGGCCCCTGTTCGACGAGTTATTTGCCCCGGTCAGCGCCGGGCCTGTTACCCATCCCTGATCGAGGATCTGTACCATGTACAAAGACTATCCGGCCGCTTACCAGGTCAGCAAAGGCTCGGCGCTGCAGGTCGACACGGCATTCTATGAGCGTATTCGTGATCGGGCGGATCAACGCATGCTCATCGAGCAGTTCGAGGTACCGATTCGTACCGGCCGGGCCTGGAAGGTGCCCGCCGGGCATGTGTTTCGTGTCACCACGCCGGTGGGCCCGCAGGTGGGCGACTTTAACGTGTGGAACGCCAAAGATCCCCGTGAACGTCTCTGGGCTGCACGCACCCGCCAATTGCAGGGCGCCCATGTCAGTACCCATGACCGTTTATGGTCGAACCTGCCGTTCCTGCGACCTTTGGTCACCATCACCGATGACAGCTTGGCCAGTTACGGCATTGACGAGCACGGTGGGCGTCTGCACGACTTGCTTGGCACGCGTTGCGACCCTTACGTAAACCGCATGCTGACGGGGGAGGACTTCCATCATCATTGCCACTCGAACCTGACCCGTGCGGTTTTGCCTCACGGTCTGACGGAATTCGACGTGCATGACGTGCTGAATATTTTCCAGTGCACCGGCCTCAATCATGACGACATGTATTTCATGAAAGCGTGCCCGGCGCAGAAGGGCGATTACCTGGAGTTCTTTGCCGAGATTGATTTGCTCTGTGCGCTGTCGACGTGCCCAGGCGGGGATTTGTCGCTGCCGATGTGGGGGCCGGATGCGCAGGACCCGTTGACGGTGTGTCGTCCGCTGGGGGTTGAGATCTACAGGTTGGAGGATGAGTTGCTGAGCGGCTGGAGCCAGCCGGAGCGTGCTGCCTATAAAGGGCAGCACGGGTTGCAGATTGCCAAGGCGGATTGGGAGTAAGCGGTCCTAGCGGTCCTGCGCGTCCTTGGAGTCCGCCTGGGCGTTGCGCTCGGCCACGCGTTTGCGTTGTTCGTCGGTGAGTTCCACCTTGTTGGCGCTGTCACGCAGCATCATCAGCCCTCCGACGATCGACCCGATCGCAACTACCATAATCAACCACGCATACCACGGCATAAGGCTCTCCTTGAGGCAGATTGCCGTGGGAGAATTTTCCCACGGTAATAACTACTTTGAGTTACGGGCTTTCTGAGTAGTTCAGTGTAGGCCCGTTCTGCCTCGAAACCTTAGAGCCCGGTCAACATTGCGTCTGCCGGTGCATCGGCACGGTCCTGCGCAGTCATCTGGAAGTAGATGAAACCCACGGCCATAAAGCCGAGGAAGATCAGCCCGATCAGCGTGTTGAACCATGCCATGGCCACCAGGCACACCACCGCGAGTACCAACGCAATGCCGGGCACGATCGGATAACCCGGTGCACGGAAGGTCCGTTCCAGCAGCGGCTCGGTCTTACGCAGTTTGAACAGGCTGAGCATGCTCATGATGTACATCACGATGGCGCCGAATACCGCCATGGTGATCATCGCCGCAGTCAGGGTCATGCCGCCCAGGTTGATCAGGCCATCGCTATAGATCGCGGCGATGCCGACCACGCCACCGGCGATGATTGCCCGGTGTGGTGTCTGAAAGCGCGACAATTTGGCGAGGAAAGATGGCAGGTAACCGGCGCGAGCCAGGGCGAAGAACTGGCGCGAGTAGCCCAGGATAATGCCGTGAAAGCTCGCCACCAGGCCGAACAGGCCGATCCACACGAGCATGTGTAGCCAGCCGGAGCTGTCGCCCACCACGGTTTTCATCGCCTGCGGCAGTGGATCGTTGATGTTCGACAGGGTGCGCCAATCGCCCACGCCGCCGGCGAAGAACATCACGCCCATGGCCAGGATCACCAGGGTCAGGATGCCGCTGATGTAGGCTTTTGGAATGGTGCGCTTCGGATCTTTCGCTTCCTCGGCTGCCATGGCCGCGCCTTCGATGGCCAGGAAGAACCAGATGGCAAACGGAATCGCCGCGAACATCCCGGCAATTGCCGGGGCGCCGAAGGTGTCGGAACCGGCCCAGCCATTCAAGGCAAAGTTGCTGAAGCTGAACGCGGGCGCAACCACGCCCATGAACACCAGCAGTTCCGCGACGGCGAGCACGCACACCACCAACTCGAAGGTAGCGGCCAGTTTCACCCCGAGAATGTTCAGGCCCATGAAGACGATGTAGGCACCGACGGCCGCATGTTTGGGATCCAGGGCCGGGAACTGCACATTCAGATAAGCGCCGATGGCCAAGGCGATGGCGGGCGGGGCGAAGACAAATTCGATCAGGGTGGCGAGGCCAGCGATCAATCCGCCTTTCTCCCCAAACGCCCGACGACTGTAGGCAAACGGCCCGCCTGCGTGAGGAATGGCGGTAGTCAGCTCGGTGAAACTGAAAATAAAGCAGGTGTACATCGCGGCGACCATCAACGAGGTCACCAGGAAGCCCAAGGTGCCAGCAACGCCCCAGCCGTAGCTCCAGCCGAAGTATTCCCCGGAAATCACCAGCCCGACGGCAATGCCCCATAAATGCAGGGTGCCCAAGGTGGGTTTGAGTTGTGTGTTCATCGTGTTGCGCTCCCTGAACGGTTTGGAATGATTCAAGGTGTTGCAGCGGCCATGCCAGCCTGAGAATCATTGTCGTAAAGCGGCGCAACTGTCGTGTGGGGGATGGTTTGGCGTTTGAAATTTGCCGGCGTCGCACCAGATAGGTGCGGCGGTGACGGTGCCGACGCTATCGGGAGCAAGCCCCCTCCCACAGGCTGACTGGCGCTCGGCATGACAACTCGGTCAAGTGTGGGAGGGGGCTTGCTCCCGATAGCGCCCGCCCGGACGCTGCAAACCCCCCGTGTAAACCCCGCATAAACCCACTCTTTACGCCATCTTTACGCCCCGCCCACCCCCTCGCTCTCGTTCCTTTACGCCACTCCTGCGGACAATTGCCCCACACGCGGCACTCGCCGCTAAACGGAGAGACTTCCATGAGCGTTCTGGACGGGGTGTCACTGCTATTGGCCGTGGCGCTGTTCATTTATCTGCTGGTTGCGCTGTTACGCGCGGATCGGAACTAGGAGCTGGCCATGCACAGTTATGACTATTGGCTGATCATTGCCTTCTTTGCCGTGGTATTGGTGCCAGCGCCGTTCCTCGGACGGTTCTACTACAAGGTGATGGAAGGCCAGCGCACGTGGCTGAGTCCGGTGCTGGGGCCTGTCGAAAAAGCCTGTTATCGCCTGTCGGGGGTGGATGAACATCAGGAGCAAAGCTGGCAGAAATACATGCTGGCCTTGCTCGCGTTCAACCTCGCGGGCTTTTTGCTGTTGTTCGCGATCCTGCTGTTCCAGGACTATCTCCCACTGAACCCGCAGAAATTGCCGGGCCAGGAATGGACCCTGGCCTTCAATACTGCGGTCAGTTTCATGACCAACACCAACTGGCAGTCCTACAGCGGTGAGGCGTCCCTGAGTTACCTCAGCCAGATGGCTGGCCTGACCGTGCAGAACTTCGTCAGTGCGGCCACCGGCCTGGCCGTGCTGGTCGCGCTGTGCCGTGGGATCGGTCGCAAATCCACCAAGACGCTGGGTAACTTCTGGGTCGACATGACCCGCGCCACGCTCTACGGCCTGTTGCCGCTGTGCCTGGTGCTGGCGCTGTTCCTGGTATGGCAGGGCGTACCGCAAACCTTCGCGCACTACGTTGATGCCGTGACGATGCAAGGCGTGGATCAGGTGATCCCCCTGGGCCCGGCAGCCAGCCAGATTGCGATCAAGCAACTGGGCACCAACGGCGGTGGCTTCTTCGGCGTCAACTCGGCGCACCCGTTTGAAGACCCGACCGCCTGGGCCAACCTGTTCGAAGTGGCTTCGATCATCCTGATCCCGGTGGCGTTGGTATTCACCTTCGGCCACTACGTGAAAGACCTGCGCCAGAGCCGCGCGATCCTTGGCTGCATGCTGGCGCTGTTCCTGATCGGCGGCGCCACTTCCCTGTGGTCCGAATACCAGCCCAACCCGACCTTGAACAACCCGGCCGTCGAGCAGACCGCGCCGCTGGAAGGCAAGGAAGCGCGCTTCGGCACCACCGGCACTGTGTTGTGGTCGGTGACCACCACCGCGGCGTCCAACGGTTCGGTCAACGGCATGCAAGACAGCCTCAATCCCCTCAGTGGCATGGTGGCGCTGGTCAACATGATGGTCGGCGAAGTGATCTTCGGCGGCGTCGGCGCCGGGATGTACGGCATGTTGCTCAACGTGTTGATCGCGGTGTTCCTGGCCGGCCTGATGATCGGCCGCACCCCGGAATACCTGGGCAAGAAACTCCAGGCCAAGGAAGTGCAGTTGCTGGTGGTGACCCTGCTGGTAATGCCGGTGGGCGTGCTGGTACTCGGTGCCATCGCCGCCAGCCTGCCGGGTCCGGCCGGTGCGATCAGCAACCCTGGCCCTCACGGTTTCAGCCAGTTGCTGTACGCCTACACCTCGGCCAGCGCCAACAACGGCTCGGCGTTTGGCGGTTTCAGTGCCAACACACCGTTCCATAACTTGATGCTGGGCCTGGGCATGTTGATCGGCCGCTTTGGCTACATCCTCCCGGTACTGGCCCTGGCCGGCAGCCTGGCGATGAAGAAGACCGCACCGATTGGCCAGAACAGCTTCCCGACCCATGGTCCGCTGTTCGTGACCCTGTTGACCGTGACCATTTTGCTGGTGGGCGGCCTGACTTTCCTGCCGACGCTGGCGTTAGGGCCCATCGCTGAACACTTGAGCATGGGCTTCTAAAAGGGGATATGAAAATGAATATGCCTGCAAAAAACGCGGCTCCGGTCAAAACCCAGGAACCCGCTAAAACCGCCATTTCGTCCCTGTGGCGCCCGGCGCTGGTCCAGGCGTTCGTCAAGCTGGACCCGCGCCAGCTGCAACGCTCGCCAGTGATGCTGGTGGTCGAACTGACCGCGATCCTCACCACCGTGTTGTGCTTTGTGCCCGACACCGCCGTGCCGACCTATGTAGCTGTGCAAATCGCCGTGTGGCTGTGGTTCACCGTGCTGTTCGCCAACTTCGCCGAAGCCTTGGCCGAAGGGCGCGGCAAGGCCCGCGCCGACAGCCTCAAGGCTGGCAGCGAAGGCCTGAGCGCGCGCCGTAAGGAAGCCGATGACAGCTTTAAGGTCGTGCCGGCCACCAGCCTGCGCAAAGGTGATGTGGTGCGTGTCGCCGCCGGGGAAATGATCCCCGGCGACGGCGAGGTCATCGAAGGCATCGCGGCGGTCAACGAAGCGGCGATCACCGGTGAATCCGCACCGGTGATCCGCGAGTCCGGCGGCGATCGCTCGGCCGTCACCGGCAACACGCGGCTGGTCTCGGACTGGCTGCTGATCCGCATCACCGCCAACCCCGGCGAGTCCACCCTGGACCGCATGATCGCCTTGGTCGAAGGCGCCAAACGCCAGAAAACCCCCAACGAAGTGGCGCTGGATATACTGCTGATCGGCCTGACCCTGATCTTCCTGCTGGTGGTCGTGACCTTGCAGCCCTTCGCCCACTTCGCCAATGGCAGCTTGCCGCTGGTGTTTTTGGTCGCACTGCTGGTGACGCTGATTCCTACAACCATCGGTGGCCTGTTGTCGGCCATCGGTATTGCCGGTATGGACCGTCTGGTGCGCCTCAATGTGATCGCCAAGTCCGGCCGTGCCGTGGAGGCGGCCGGTGACGTGCATGTGTTGCTGCTGGACAAGACCGGCACCATCACCTTCGGTAACCGTCGGTGCGCAGCGGTGGTTGCGGCGCCTGGCGTCAGTGGCAAGGACGTGGCCGAGGGTGCGTTGTTTGCCTCCTTGGCGGATGACACGGCGGAAGGTAAATCCATCGTCGAATATCTGCGTGCTCTGCATCCTCAAGCCGAGCCGTCTGCAGATGAGCTGACCGCGGTACCGTTCAGCGCCGAAACCCGTTTGTCCGGTGTCGACTACCAGGGCCGCGTGTTCCGCAAAGGCGCGGTGGATTCGCTGCTGGCGTTTATCGGCCAGCAACGCGGCGACCTGCAACCGGCTTTATCACGGGAAATCGACAAGATCGCCCAGAGCGGCGGCACGCCATTGCTGGTGTGTGCCGACGGCAAATTGCTCGGTGCGATCCACCTCAAGGACGTGGTCAAGCCCGGTATCCGCGAACGTTTCGCCGAGCTGCGCAAGCTGGGGATTCGCACCGTGATGGTCACCGGTGACAACCCGCTGACAGCCGCTGCGATTGCTGCCGAAGCCGGTGTGGATGACGTGCTGGCCGAAGCGACCCCGGAGAAAAAACTCGCCCGCATCCGTCATGAGCAAAACGACGGCCGCTTGGTGGCGATGTGCGGCGACGGCGCCAACGACGCCCCGGCACTGGCCCAGGCGGACGTCGGCATGGCGATGAACGACGGCACCCAGGCGGCGCGTGAAGCGGCCAATATGGTCGACCTCGACAGCGACCCCACCAAACTGCTGGACGTGGTGCAGATCGGCAAGGAGTTGCTGGTGACCCGTGGTGCGTTGACGACCTTTTCCATCGCCAACGACGTGGCCAAGTACTTCGCGATCCTGCCGGCACTGTTCGCCTCGATCTACCCGCAATTGGGCGTGCTCAACGTGATGCATTTGCAAAGTCCGCAGAGCGCGATTCTCTCGGCCATCGTGTTCAACGCGCTGATCATCGTGGTGCTGATCCCCCTGGCGCTGCGCGGTGTGCGTGTGCAAGCCGCGAGTGCTGCGGCGTTGCTGCGGCGCAACCTGTTGATCTACGGCCTGGGTGGGCTGCTGGTGCCGTTCGTGGGTATCAAGGCGATCGACATGCTGCTGACTGCATTGCACCTGGTTTGACCCGATGCCTGTGGGCACCATCCCCGTGCCCACAGGTTGCAAAGACCGAATTGAGGAGTTTGAAATGTCCAACATAATCCGCCCGGCCCTGAGCCTGCTGGTGCTCATGACCCTGATCACCGGCGTCGCCTACCCACTGGTGGTCACCGGTGTCGCCCAAGTCGCCTTCCCAGACCAGGCCAACGGCAGCCTGGTCCGCGATGCCAGCGGCAAGGTACGTGGCTCCAGCCTGATCGCCCAGGATTTTACCGGTGACAGCTGGTTCCATCCGCGCCCTTCGGCAGGCGCCTATGCGACGGTTTCCAGCAGCGCCAGTAACCTTGGCCCCAGCAACCCGGCCTTGGCCACTCGCGTGTTCGATGACGCGAACAAGCAGTTGGTGCCCGGTCAGGGCCCGGTGCCTCTGGCATCGCTGACTACCTCCGGCAGCGGTCTTGATCCACACTTGCCACCCCAGGCGATTGCCTATCAACTGGCGCGTGTGGCTGCCGCGCGAAATGTGCCGGTGTCGACCCTGCAACGGTTGCTCGATGAACATATCGAGAGCCCGCTGGTGGGGCCGCCGGTGGTGAATGTGCTGGCGCTGAACATGGCCCTGGAAAAACTCTGAACCCTGTGGGAGGAGGCTTGCCCCCTCCCACATTGGATTTTCTCCGGGCCTGAACAATTGAAGGAAACCCCAGCATGAGCGACTCCGGCCGCGCCGATGCCCTGTTAGCCGATCTACCCCGGGACGGCCGTGGCCGGCTCAAAGTTTTCCTCGGCGCCGCGCCGGGTGTGGGCAAGACCTACGCCATGCTTCAGGCCGCCCACACCCAACTGCGTCAGGGCGTCAAACTGGTGGCTGGTGTGGTCGAGACCCACGGCCGCGCCGAGACGGAAGCCTTGCTCAGCGGCCTGCCGCAACAACCGCTGTTGCGCAGCGAATACCGTGGCGTGATGCTCGAAGAAATGGACCTCGACGGCCTGCTCGCCGCCAAGCCCAAGCTGGTGCTGGTGGACGAACTGGCCCACAGCAACGCGCCTGGCAGCCGCCATGAAAAGCGCTGGCAAGATATCCAGGAACTGCTCGCCGCCGGCATCAACGTGTTTACCACGGTCAACGTGCAGCATCTGGAAAGTCTGAATGACCAGGTTCGCGGTATCACCGGCGTGCAGGTGCGTGAAACCTTGCCGGACTGGGTGCTGCAAGAAGCCGATGAGCTGCTGCTGATCGACCTGCCGTCCCGCGAGCTGCTGGAGCGCCTGCGCGACGGCAAGGTGTATGTGCCGGAACAGGCCCGCGCCGCCATCGATGCGTTTTTTACCCAGACCAACCTGATGGCCCTGCGCGAGCTGGCGATGCAGACCGCCGCCGCCCACGTCGACGACGATCTGGCCCAGGGCTATCGCCAGCTCGGCCAGGCGGCTCCGGCGGTGCGCGGGCGCTTGTTGGTGGGCGTGGATGGCGACGCGCAAGCCGAACGCCTGGTGCGCCATGCCAGTCGCGTCGCCCAGCGGCGGCACTTGCCGTGGAGCCTGGTGCATATCGATAACGGCCGCGCGCGGGATGAGCACGCCCGCCTGCGTCTGCAAAATGCCCAGCAACTGGCTGAGCGCCTGGGCGGGGAAGTGGTGCTGCTGAGGGCCGGGGAGGTGGCCAAGACGTTGATCCAGCATGCCGCCGAACGCCGCGCCAGCCTGCTGTTGGTGGGGCAGTCGCGAATGAGTTGGCGGCGCCGCTGGTTCGGTGGCGGCTTGGCGGCGCGTCTGTTGCGTAATGCCCGTGGCCTGGAGATCAACGTCCTCGACAGCGACGAGGTTCCTGCCGCGCCACGCCTGCCGGAGGTGCGCGGTTTGGTGTGGTTCGATTACGCCTTGGCGGTGGTTGCGACCGTTGTCGCCGCCGCTGTGGCCTGGGCCGTGTCGAGCGTATTGCCGCTGCCGAATATCTCCCTGGTGTTTCTCGCCGCCGTGCTGCTGGTGGCGGTGCGCAGCAGCCTGGGGCCGTCGCTGGTGTGTGCGGCGTTGTCGTTCATGACCTACGACTTCCTGTTTATCCCGCCGAATTTCTCCTTCGCCATCCAGCGTGAAGAGGACGTGCTGACGCTGTTGTTCTTCCTGCTGATGGCGGCGCTCACCGGTAACCTTGCCGCGCGCCAACGCCGCCAGTTGCAGGCGTTGCGCGATACCCAGGAAGAAACCAGCGAACTGCTCGACCTGTCGCGCAAACTCACCGCCGCCACCGACCGCCAGGCGGTGATCAGTGCCGCCGCCCATCATTTGGAAGGTTGGAGCGACCTGGATCTGTGCCTGGTCAATCGTGACGGCCAGGGGGGCTGGAAGGTCGAGACCGGCGGCCCACTGACCTTTACCGAAGCCGAGCGCGCGGCCGCGGACTGGGCCTGGCAGCATGACCAGCCGGCAGGTATGGGCACCGGCACCCTGCCATTTGGGCGCTGGTGGTGGTGGCCGTTGTCGGGTGAAGAGGGGCCGCTGGGGTTGCTCGGCGTCAGTGCCAAGCCGGGCCTGGAATTGAGTGGCCAGCGGCGTCGCCTGCTCACCGCCTTGAGCCAGCCTCTGGCCCAGGCCCTGGCGCGGGCGCAGTTGGCCCAGGAGCTGGAGTCCGCACGTCTGCATGGCGAAACCGAGCAATTGCGCAGCGCCTTGCTTGCGTCGGTGTCCCACGATTTGCGCACACCGTTGACCTCCATGCGCGGCAGCATCGACAGTCTGCTGGCGCTCGGCGAAGCCATCCCCCTGGAGGATCGCCGTGAATTGCTCGAAGGCACTCGCGATGAAGCCGAGCGCCTGGACCGCTATATCCAGAACCTGCTGGACATGACTCGACTGGGCCATGGCGCGCTGAAGCTGGCGCGGGACTGGGTGTCGCCGGGCGATATTGTCGGCAGTGCGCTCGGGCGTTTGCGCGCCGTGCTGGCGCCGCTGCAGGTGAACACCGATGTGCCGGCGGAATTGCCGTTGCTCTATGTGCATGCCGCGTTGATCGAGCAGGCACTGGTCAATGTATTGGAAAACGCCGCGCGCTTTTCACCGTCCCACGGCCGATTGCAACTGAGCGCCGGCGTGTCGGATAACCAATTGTTTTTCGCCGTGGCGGATGAGGGGCCGGGCATTCCTGAGGATGAGCGGGCGAAGATCTTCGATATGTTCTACACCGCTGCACGCGGTGATCGAGGCGGGCAGGGCACCGGCCTGGGCCTGGCGATCTGCCAGGGCATGGTCGGCGCCCACGGTGGGCATATCAGCGTGGCCGACGGTATTGACGGTCGCGGTACCTGCATTACCTTGTTCCTGCCGTTGCCGACACAGCCTGGCCTGGAAGGCGAGGCGTGAGCTACCCTGTTTTCTCTACGGATTTTGATGGGACGCCATGAGCCAGACCGCGACGATTTTAGTCATTGATGACGAACCGCAGATCCGCAAGTTCCTGCGCATCAGCCTGGCTTCCCAGGGCTACAAAGTGATCGAGGCCGGTACCGGCAACGAAGGGCTGGCGCAGGCGGCGCTGAACAAGCCGGACCTGCTGGTGCTCGACCTGGGCCTGCCGGATATGGACGGCCAGCAGGTGCTGCGCGAGTTTCGTGAGTGGTCGACGGTGCCGGTACTGGTGCTGTCGGTGCGGGCCAGCGAAGGGCAGAAGGTCGAAGCCCTCGACGGTGGCGCCAATGATTATGTGACCAAGCCCTTCGGCATCCAGGAGTTCCTGGCGCGCGTGCGTGCCTTGTTGCGCCAGGCACCGGTGGGCGAGTCCCAGGAAGCGGCGTTGCGTTTTGGCCCATTGACCGTGGACCTGGCTTACCGTCGGGTGTTGCTGGACGGCATCGAAGTGGCACTGACCCGCAAGGAATACGCCGTGCTGGCACAACTGGCGCGGCATCCGGGGCGGGTGATTACCCAGCAGCAGTTGCTCAAGGATATCTGGGGGCCGACTCACACCGAAGACAGCCACTACCTGCGGATTGTGGTGGGGCATCTGCGCCAGAAGCTGGCGGACGATCCAACCCAGCCGAGGTTTATCGTGACCGAGGCTGGAGTGGGGTATCGGCTGTTGAGTGCCTGAGGCGATCTGTCAGCGCCACCCTCTATCTCTCAGTGGCAAGCCCGCTCGCCACAAGGGCTCCAGCAACACGGCTGTCTCAACGCTGCTCACTCTCATAGCGATCCAGTGTGTCGCTGGCAATTTCGCGCCCCAGTGCGATCAACTCCGGCGCCTTGTAGAACTCGAAAAACCGGCACACGCGCTTTGGCACGTTGATCAGCACATCTGGCGGGTAGCCGGCGATCTTGTACTGGGCCAGCGACGTTTGCATCACCTCGAAGCTCTGGTTGATCAGGTCCAGCAATGACGCCGGCCCGACGTTATCGATGATGAACGACCCGGTGGCCGACTTCGGTGCCCCAGGCTTTTCCGGTGCGGCGGCGGGTTGCTGGGATTCGGGTTCGGCCGACTCCAGCCACGGATTGATCTCGGCCGCCTGGGCCTGCAAGGCTTCCTGCTCAAGCTTCATCAACTGCTCAGCCTGCTTGCGGCGAAACGGCAGATGCGAGCCCAGTGACTTGGCCAGGCTGTTGAAACGGCTCTTGAACGCCGGCGGGCGCTGGATCACCGGCAATTGGTAGTGCTTCTGGTTGGTGGCGTTGAGGTTGACCGCGATGATCAAGTCACAATGGCTCGACACCACCGGCACGATGGGCAGCGGGTTGAGCAGGCCGCCGTCCACCAGCATGCGGTTGCCTTGCATCACCGGGGTGAACAGGCTGGGAATCGCCGCCGAGGCGCGCATGGCCTGGTGCAGGCAGCCTTCCTGGAACCAGATTTCCTGTTGATTGGTCAGGTCGGTGGCGACGGCGGTGTAGGGGATGCGCAGCTCTTCGATATTGATCTCGCCGACGATCTTGCGGATCTGCCCGAAGACCTTCTCGCCGCGAATCGCCCCGAGGCGAAAACTCACGTCGACCAGCCGCAGCACGTCGAGGTAGTCGAGGCTTTCAATCCAGTTTCGATACTCGTCCAGTTTGCCTGCGGCGTAGATCCCACCCACCACGGCACCCATGGAGCAACCGGCGATACAGGCGATGTCGTAGCCGCGCCGTTCGATTTCCTCGATCACCCCGATATGGGCGTAGCCCCGGGCCCCGCCGGATCCCAGCACCAAGGCAACACGTTTCTTCATGGTCGATGTCCTTCATAAACGGGGGCCCACAATGCGCCTATTTTGGGGGCCGCTTCAATCTTCGTTGCGCCTGGCAATATTTTTCAAGAATAGCGCCCAGGCTCGGGTATGCTCTGGCAATAGGTACTACCGATTTCAGGCTAAGGACAAGGCACTTTTTCTTGTAGGCAACGTCTACAGCGTACGACTGTTTTTCTTTATTTTGAGGTGTCATCGATGAAAGCCTGGATGTGTGTGCCTGTGATCATGTTGGCCCTGGCGGGTTGTGCCGGGAAAACCGCATACCGCGACAGCTGTGGCTCGCAATTGGATGCCGCCTGGAAAGAACTCGACCTGGCCAAGGCCGAAGGTTTTGCCGGCACCGTCAGCTACTCCAAGGCTTTGTCGTTACTGACGGGCGCCAAGACCCAGCAGCAATTCGAGGCGTTTGAAGGCTGCTCCAACAAGGCCGAAAAAGCTCGGTTCTATATTCGTGAGTCGCGCGCCGGGCGTTAACGTGCAGCGCAGAGTGGGATTTTTCATCTGAGAGTGAGGGCAGGATGTCAGCTTTGGTCGATCAGTTAGTCGCTCAGGTCATTGGCCTGGAAGTAGGGTTACTGAGCTGCCGGGCTCGCCTCGCCGCCGTTACCGATGATGAAGCCCTGCATGACCTGCGCACCACTGTGCGCCGCCTGCGCAGTCTGTTGCGCCCTTTGCGCGGGCTGCCGGGTGTCGAACAGCTTGAATTGGCCGCCAGCACGGTCGGCCAGCTCACGACGCCGCTGCGCGACCGAGAGGTGCTGGCGGCGTACTTGCATCAGCATGGTCATCACGAGGCCGCTGATCGGCGCTTGCGCCTCCAACCCGAGGCCTATCGCCAGGTGGCGCAAAGCCCGGAAGTCGCGCATTTGCTGCTGATCCTCGATGCATTCCCGCGTTTTATCCGCGCCTCTGAACATCAGAAATTGCTCAAGGGCTTGCGGCCACGCATCCAGAAACGCCTGGCCAAGCAATGGCAAAAACTTGATCAGGCGCTGAAGGAACCAGGCCATGATCGCCACCGTTTGCGCTTGTTGATCAAGCGCGTGCGCTACGCCGCCGAAGCGTACCCCCAACTGGATAAGTTGCCCGCCAAGGCCATGTCGCGCCTGAAAAATGCCCAAGCTGCATTGGGTGATTGGCATGACTGCTGGCAATGGTTGGCCCAGGCTGAGCATCAAGCCGATCTGCAGCCCTGCGTTGCGATATGGCACCGCACCATGGCCAAGGCAGAAGGGCAGGCGGATCGGGTGCTGGATAAACTCAGCGCCGATTGTTTCTAAATCGGTCCGGCTTTTGGCCGGAATAAGCGCTGTACCTTGCCGTCACGCTGGTTAAGATCGCGCATACGTTTTTTTTGATGTGAGGTCGCCATGCGCTTTAGTGATTTGCTCGACGCCGCCCGTAGCAATCCGCTGGATATCACCATTCCTGCCGAATGGGCCCAGGGCCGAGCGTCCTTTGGTGGCCTGGTCGCTGCGTTGCAATACGAAGCCTTGCGCGCCCAGGTTCCGACGGACCGCCCATTGCGCTCGCTCGCGATCACCTTCGTTGGCCCGGTCGCACCCGATGTACCCGCCAGCTATCAAGTCGAAGTGTTGCGTGAAGGCAAGGCGGTCAGCCAGCTGCTCGGCCGTGTTGTGCAGAACGGTGAGGTCGCGACCCTGGTACAGGCAAGTTTTGGCGCATCCCGCGAGTCGGAAATCGATGTGGCCAGCGAGCCGCCGCCGACGTTCAAGCACTGGGATGAATGCCAGGAACTGCCCTATATCAAAGGCGTAACGCCTGAGTTCATGCGCCACTTGGCGATGCGCTGGAGCGTTGGCGGTTTGCCGTTTACCGGTAATAAATCCCGCGAGATGGGCGGTTGGGTTCGTTTGCGCGGGGATGTGAAGGAGGAGCCGTTGACCGAGGCGCATATCCTCGCACTGGTCGACGCTTGGCCGCCGGCCTTGCTGCCACACCTGAAAAAGCCTGCACCGGGCAGCACCCTGACCTGGACCATCGAGTTTATTCAGCCACTGCAGGACCTGACGACCCTGGACTGGTGCCAGTACCACGTCAGCATCGAGCATGCGCGCGACGGCTACGGTCACGCCGCCGCCGCGCTGTGGAGTCCAACCGGCGCGTTGATCGCCCTCAGCCGCCAGACCGTGGTGGTCTTCGCCTGATCGTCAGTGGCGGTGGCGCAGCCGCCAGGCACGCCACCCGCCACCGCTCAACACAAAGCGCGGGAAGGTCACGAACTGCGCGACCACCAGGGGCGGCACCGCATCTTTGCGATCAGTGAATGACTCGCAGGCTTAAGCTTCCAGGCTATGGCTCTGACGCTGCAACGCCAGGCCAGCCAGGATGCCAACTGCGCCAACGGCGAAACTGGCCACGCTCAGGCTGAACACTCCGGACACAATCAACAGAAACCCGATGATAAACAGCGGCACCGCGATCAGATGCAACGCAAGGTTGGTCGGGTGCTGATGGCTTTGTGGGTAGTTACGCCATTGCCAGGCGGGGAGATTCGGATGACGTTTGCCCATGATGGTGAATCCTCTGTCCGTTGAAACAACATGGGGAGAGTTTAGGTGGGGAGGGGC